>JAHDHF010000268.1 GCA_020631455.1 Saprospiraceae bacterium | reverse complement strand
CGGTCCGCCTTGTCTCCAGCGATCGCTCACAAATTAATCGGTCAGCTTGCATTTGAAACTGAAAATCCATTGACCGATCGTGAAGTTGAAATGTTACAAATGCTCAAAGATGGCAAAACAAATAAGCAAATAGGGGTTGAAAAGGGTATAAGCAGCCGCACAGTGCAAAGCCATCTTGCCAACATCTATCGTAAGCTCGATGTATCAAATCGGACAGAAGCATTAAGTAAAGCCTCAAATTTGGGTGTCATCAAGATTTAAAATTGATTAAGCGCATCATCTCACTTCAATCGATTCCACTTATTTTTTTGCCAATTATGTTGGTCCTGATTGGAGTTGCCTTATGGAGCATGCTACTACATCGTTCAGAGATGGAGACGCTGGTAGAGAACCGTAACGTACAAGAAATGAAGTTTGCGATTGCATTACTTGAAAGCAAAGCTGATGATCTATCAGCTATCGAGTCAGCAGAGCAAGCAGAAATTTTAGCCAATGAACTCGCTATTCTAAAAAACAACGAAACGGAGCAGGCAGTTTTGATTGTCGATCAGGACAAAAACGTCATCTACTATTCGGGATCTGTACACCCTTCCAGCCATTTAGTCACACATCCAGGCATTGATGAAGCCCTTTCAGGGCAAACCGGGGCCATTCAAGAAACCTTTCCAGATTCGATTCATCTCATTTCATATGGTCCTGTAGAAAGTTTAGGCTGGGCATTTATTATCGAGGAGTTTTGGGATGGCGGGCTGTTTGCTCGCCTAAATCTGACACTTTTGATTCCCCTCCTGCTCATTCCTCTCGTTCTCGCTTTTTTTCTCATAATGTGGAGCAGTAGCCGCTGGATTTTAAGGCCACTCGCAGTTTTAAATTCCTATGCTCAACAAGTAGGCAATGGAAACTATGATGCTAAAGTTCCGCCTGTTTCAGGCATCCAAGAAATCAATGAGCTGCATAGTGAATTGGACAGGATGGTTCAAAAGTTAAGCGAGAATCAAAGCTCGTTGCGCCACTACGCATCTGCTATTCAGTCCGGACAAGAAGAGGAGCGAAAACGCTTGGCTCAAGAGTTGCACGATGACACAATCCAGTCACTAATTCACCTAGATCAACTTGTGCAGCTCCTTGACGTGCGAGAAGAAGAGAGCACCCCTCTGAGAGAGCAAATTTCTCGAACCTCTGCCAACTTGCGAGCAATGATTCAAGATCTAAGACCGTCTTATTTGGATGAACTAGGCTTGGTTCCGGCTATTGACATGTTGATTAAATCTTTAAGCATCGGCCGAGAAGAAGTAAGAATTCACTTTGATTCTATCGGTCAAGCTCAAAGGCTATCGGCCGATAAGGAATTGGCCCTATATCGCATCACACAAGAGGGGCTCAACAATAGTTTGAAGCATTCTGAAGCCAGCCAAATAGATGTTACCTTAACGTTTAACCATCAATCTATTCGGCTCGATATTGCAGATAACGGCATTGGAATCGCTCAAGAAAC
>JAHDHF010000105.1 GCA_020631455.1 Saprospiraceae bacterium | reverse complement strand
GCCAGATTCCATTACGCGATTTCTTTAAAAATCCGACAGCAGCACAATTTGATCTTTCGCCAAGCGGCAAGCAGCTCGCTTTCCTTGCGCCAGCACAAAGCCGCATGAATGTATTTGTGCGTCCAGCTGATAATCCAGAAGCAGCCAAGCAAATCTCAGATGTGCGCGATCGCGACATTGCTGGCTTTGCATGGAAAGGTGACAATCACATCTTGTTCATGCGCGACTTTGGCGGCGATGAGAATTTTCAACTGTTCTCGATCAATATCCACTCAGGCGAAGAAACTCCGCTTACTCCATTTGAAGGCGTGCGCACACAGACGATCTCATGGCTCAAGGACGATCCGACGCATATTCTCGTTGGTCTTAACAAGCGGAATCCTCAAATCTTTGATCCGTACAGACTCAACGTCGAGACTGGCGAACTTACACTCCTAGCAGAAAATCCAGGAAACATCACATCGTGGATGACTGACAATGATGGCATACTACGCATCGCAGCTGCTACGGATGGCGTCAACACAACGCTCTTGTATCGCGATGATGAAGCAGCCGAATTTGAAGCAGTGCTAACGACTGATTTCAAGGAAAATCTCTCGCCGCTTTTCTTCACGTACGACAATCCGCAGCACGCATACTGTACAAGCAATCTCGGTCGAGACAAAGCAGCGATCATCCGTTACGATCTCAAGGCCAAAAAAGAACTTGACATCATCTTTGAGCACGACGAAGTCGATGTGACGTCGCTTGGTCGCTCACGAAAGCGTAAAGTCATCACGACGGTGAGCTACACGACATGGCGCAATCAGCGACACTATCTCGATGCAACTGTCGAGCAGTTGTTCAGCAATCTCGAAGCACATTTCCCTGGAAAAGATGTCACCATCACATCAATGAATGATGACGAAGACCTCTGTATCGCCAAAACCTACGGCGACAAGACGCGCGGCGCATATTATCTCTACGACGTCAAGGCAGATACAATCGCGCATATCGCCGATGTCAGCCCGTGGATCAAAGAAGACGAAATGGCTAACATGAAGCCAATCGTCTACATAAGCCGCGACGGCTTGAAGATCAATGGCTACTTGACGCTTCCTAAGAATTATTCCGAAGGCAAGCTGCCAGTCATCGTCCACCCACACGGCGGACCGTGGGCTCGCGATCATTGGGGCTTCAATCCGATGGTGCAGCTGCTTGCTAATCGCGGTTACGCAGTTCTGCAAATGAATTTCCGTGGGAGCACAGGCTATGGCCGCCAATTTTGGGAAGCGAGCTTCAAGCAGTGGGGACTCGCCATGCAAGACGACGTTACCGATGGTGTCAATTGGCTGATCGAGCAAGGTATTGCTGATCCAGATCGCATCGCCATCTACGGTGGTAGCTACGGCGGCTACACGACGCTCGCGGGCATCACCTTCACGCCCGATCTCTACGCTTGCGCTGTCGATTATGTCGGCGTCAGCAATCTCTTCACCTTCATGGAGACGATCCCGCCCTACTGGAAGCCATACCTCGACATGCTCTACGAGATGGTCGGCGATCCAAATGATCCTGAAGACAAAAAACGCTTGCATGCGACCTCTCCTGTCTTTCATGTCGACCAGATCAAAGTGCCGCTGCTCATCGCACAAGGCGCTAAAGATCCGCGCGTCAATCAAGATGAGTCAGACCAAGTCGTGGCAGCACTTCGCGAGCGTGGTATCGAGGTCGAGTACATCCTCAAAGAAAATGAAGGGCACGGCTTCTCTAATGAAGAAAACCGCTTTGAGCTTTACGAAGCTATGGAGCGCTTCTTTGCTGAACATTTGAAGTAGAATGATTTGGGGCCATCCGCAGCTTTCAGCTGCGGTCGCTATGCTGCGTGGCTCGCTGTTCGCTCGGCCTCAGCAGAGCTGAGTCTAGCCTAGCGGCTACCACTTCGCAGCGCTTGTCCGCTGAAAGCTCAATTGATCATTCGGCTGAGGGATGGGAGCAGCGCCCGTAGGGCGGACGCCAAGCGAAGCGCAGGCGGCTAGGCTACCGTACTGCGGATCAGCCCGACCCAAATAAAAAATCTCCTAGTAATTTTTACTAGGAGATTTTTGATGAAGGGGCAGCCCCAACTCTTTATTCAATTAAAATTGTCCTGCGACGACGATTGAAAGTTTTTCACGCTTGACATTTCCATTGAGGTCAAAATATTCTGCTAGGATAACGTAAGGGCCGATGCGCGCTTTTTCGCCTTCGTCAGTGCGGCCATCCCATTGGAGTGTGCCTTCTGCCGCAAGTAATTCATTTTTGACGAGCTGTGTGACTTGGCGGCCTTTGGCGTCATAGATCGTCAAATTAAGTGTGTAGCCAGGGCTGCCGATATTGTATTGAATCAGGGCGACATCTTCGAAGCCATCTTGGTCAGGGCTGAATGTCGGACTATTGAGCACAAAGGTGGCGCCAGCATTTGCATCGGTGAGCATAAACTGACTATTTTGATAAGTCGGCGTCGCATAGCCAACTGTAGAAGCTGCAGAATGCCAATTGGCTGCTGAAGCGGTTGGTGCATCTGGATCGATACGCTCAAGCGAGACGCCATTAAGATCATCGATTAAAGCGTAATGCAAATCTTCCGTGTATGTAAACCGATCGATTTCAAATGCACCGAGTAAGCCTGCTGTGTAGATGACGACTGTTCCTTCTTTGTCCGAATAGGTCGGAAGATCGGTCTCAAGGAATGCTGCTTGGTTTTCACAAGTATATCGACTCAAAATGTCGGCTGGATCTTCGGTGAGGACGACGTATTCGCCTGGCAGTAAAAGATAATTGTCTGCTACTGGCTCAGTCGAGCTGATGACGCCAAACTCGTCTGTATTGGCGAGAATCAGATCACCGATATTGACGACTTTGCTGCTACGATTGTAGAGCTCGATAAAATCAACGCCACCAGTCTGGGGATTGCTCAAGACTTCATTGATGACGACATCCATCGTGTCGATCGTCTCTGGCAAAGCAAATTGAAGCGTGTTCATCACGCCAATCGGATTGCCGATACAATCAGTAAATGTTGCATCAATTGTGAGCGTGTAGACAGTGTTTGCGACGAGCGGTGTACTTGGATCTAGCGAGAGTAATACTGTCGTAAATGTTGGATCAAGTGCTGAAGCCGTTACGACATTGATGCCATTGTCGATTGTGTATGCAGCGATATTGCCAGCAGCCATTTCATCGACAGCCTCAGAAAATCTCAGCTCAAGCTGTGTCGTTGATGTAGGAAACACCCACTGTAAATCTGGACCTTGTGTATCAGAAGTGTTGTCAAGTACTGAATTGACTTGTCCTGGTGTACCGCCATTTGGGTTGTCGCTTGCTCGCCAGTTGGTGATGCCTTCGCATGGCGAGTCTGGATTGATGCGCTCGATCGTCCAACCGCCATCGTCTTTTGCTGCGTCTTGGTAGAATGCACTTGTGTATGAGACTGCGTCAAGGACTTCGCCCATATCGTCAAGCAGCTCAATCAGGTCTGATGTATTGCCGAGCGTCGGCATATCATCGACTTTGATTTCATTACCGAAAGTCGAGTATGTAATCGCGTCATTCAAATCGTGAATAATGACAAATTCTCCGGGTAAAAGAATGTAGAATGGTAAAATTGCATTCGTGCTTCCACCATCACCGAGCTCATAGCCTTGGAGGTTGAGCGGCTTGTTGCTGCGGTTGTAGAGTTCTACAAATTCTTTCTCTGGAAGTCCAAGCGCAGGAGTCGGATCAGGGAAGAACTCATTGATGATGAGATCATAGCGCTCAGCTGGCAGCGTCATAAAATATGTGAACGTGGTAGAAGCAATTCCAACTGAATTTCCTGTACAGTCGGTAATGGTTGAAGCAGCCGTTACGGTGTAGGCGACTTGATCTGTAAGTAAGCCCGATAACGTCAAGAGAACAGATGTGTCAGAATCGATGGCAACTGATGTTACTGTCCCCACGGTTGGAGAAATCGAATACGCTGCTGCATTAGTCGCTGTCGCGATGTCAAGAATATCATCAAACTCGACAAGGACAGTCGAGTTGCTTTGTGCTTGAGCAGAGACAACGTTTGGACCTTGCGTGTCAGGTGTATTGTCAAAAACAGAATTCACAGCGCCCGGTGTTCCTCCGCTTGGATCAAGAGACGCGCGCCAGTTGGTAATCCCTTCGCAGATTAAGTTCGGATTGACGCGCTCGAGCGTATAGCCGCCGTCTTCGCGTGTTGGATCGTTGTACCAATCGTCTGTATAACTGACCGCGTCGATTGTATTGCCGCTTGCATCAAGCAAGGTCAAGTCATCAGAGGTGTTATTTAATGACGGCAAACTCCCAACATCGAGTGTCGTTCCGAATGCTGAATAGGCAGCTACGTTTCCGCTTGCTGCGAGGATAACGTATTCGCCTGGAGCCATGATGTATGATGGAAGCGTCGTTGAGCTGCTTGCGTCACTAAATTCGAAGCCGCCAAGATCAATTGGATTTGAGCTACGATTGTATAGCTCGACGAATTCTGCTAGTGGTAGCACATTGGGTAGGATGACCATATCGTCTGGATCAGGATACAACTCATTGATCAAGATGTCATACTGATTGGCTGCTACTGGAACGAAATACGTAAACATTTGACTCGATGGCGTGCCTATGGATGTGCCGAGACAATCTGTAACAGCTGCACTGATACTTGCTGTATAAGTTGTACCGCTTGTGAGCGCACTGACGGTGAGAGTAATTGTCAACGTCGCAGGATCATAAACAGCAGCCGAAACAGTCACACCAGAGACAAAATAGTTTGCAGCAACATTAGCTGAAGCAGGATCAAGCGCCTTGTCAACGGTCAACACAACGCTTGTAGCAGATGCGGCATTTGCAGAGACAAGCGTTGGAGCAGCTGTTCCGAATGTCGGATCATTGGTTGAGTTGATCGCGCCTGGTGTTCCGCCGCTTGCATCATTCGAAGCAATGTAATTGCCTTCGCCCAAGCAGATTGCTGCTGGGTTGCGGAGCTCAAGAGTCCAGCCGCCATCATCTTTTGCAGCATCTTGATACGTCGCCAGCGAATAGCTCATATCATGTATTGACGTTGTCGCTGCATCATACAAGACGATCGAAGCGCCGCCATTTGTTAAGCTCGGAAAAGATGTCAAACTCAAGACTGAACC
Organism: Saprospiraceae bacterium; assembly: GCA_020631455.1. Classification (GTDB taxonomy): domain Bacteria; phylum Bacteroidota; class Bacteroidia; order Chitinophagales; family Saprospiraceae; genus JAHDHF01. Next base: position 4,190 of record JAHDHF010000105.1, on the reverse strand, counting down.
AAAGCCAGTAAACAAAGCCGCATCGCTATCATCAGTGACAATTACATATTCGCCTGGAGCGATAAAGCCAGCAGGAAAAGCAGAACTCGTACTGACAGTACCACCCGGAATGCTTGTCCGCTCAAGCGTCCAGCCTGTATAGTCGATTGCTGTGCCTGTTTGATTGTAGAGCTCAATGAATTCTGCAGCAGGCAATCCGACTTGCGGATTTTCATCTGCCATGACTTCATTGATTAAAACATCGCCAGGCGTACCCGCGACGACGAGGAAATATGAAAATGACGTCGATTGAGCAGGCGTCATCGCATTTCCTACGGCGTCTTGGATGTTATTTGCTGAGAGCGAATATGTTGTGCCAGAGCTAAGCGTTGTCCCAAGTGTCAAATGCACAAGCGTCGGATCAACACCGTCAAGAGCGGCAGCCGAAACGGGAATTGTCGTTCCGCCATCTGTGACTGTGTAGTTGCTTGCTGTATTTGCAGAAGCAGCTAGAAGCGCTTCATCAAAAACAACATCAACTTGTGTTCCGCTGATCGCAGTTGCAGAGATGAGATTTGGAGGCGTTACATCAACAACAATTGGATTGATGACGACGTCGTCAAAGTAAAATTTGTCTGCTCGAGTCGAAGTATAATCACAGGCAAAACCAAAGAAATCGCCAGTTGGATATGTTGCATCTGTTGCAGAGCCTTCATTGACATACGTCGTACCGCCTGTGTAATCAGCTTCAAGCGTCCATACGCCAGCAGCAGTCCGCGTCACGCGTACACGAGCAGTGTTTGTCGTATTTGCCATGCTGCCATCAGTAGCGCGGAGGAGCGATGTGCCTGCTCCTGCGTCACTTCTAAATAACTCAAAAGCGTCAAGCGCACCCGTCTCACCGACTTCGAGATAATAGCCATTAAGCGGCTGCGAAAGATCAGCATTATCAGATGTCAAATAGACACGCAACTGATTGCTTCCACTTGGCGAAAAATCGAGGAAAACGAAAAATTCCCAAGTCGTCGTAGCAGCACTGCTTGTCTGAGCTGCTGTGCTCAAGTACGACGAGCCTGCAGCCACATCCATCAATTGCAATTGATTACTACCATTGACGACAAAAGCAGTAGAACTACCAGTCCAGGCGGGCGTCGTAAAATCACCATCATTAAAATCATCATTGAATGTCTGCGCGAGCAGCCCTCCGCTCATGATACACGACATGAGTAAGACGTATACAAATCTCATATCCCGAAGATAGGAGTTACAGTTTGTAGTCTGTCACAGATTAACAGAGAAATCAAGAAGAGAGTAGAATGGGGCCATCCGCGCTTCACTTCGCTCAGCGCGGTCGCTATGCTGCGTGGCTCGCTGTTCGCTCGGCCGCTCGTTTCACGTCGCGTCTAGCCGAGCGGCTACCACTTCGCAGCGCTTGTCCGAGACAGACTCAATAAAAAGACCGATATTCGTTTAACTGAACAACGTTTATCAAATAAAAAATTATGTCAGGCGGCGATTGGAAACAAATGTTTAAAGCAATACAAGAAAACAACTACGAGCTCGTCAGTTATTATTTACGCATCGGTATAGATCCAAATTATCAGCATCCAGAATACATGGCGCATCCACTTGCTGAGAGCATCCGGTACAATGATGTTTCTATTGCAAAATTATTATTAGAAAATGGTGCTGATCCGCTCTCACACGAGATGGAAACAAACATGAGCGTCCAAAAAGTAGCAATTAAAATTGGCAATAAAGAAATGATTGATTTAATTGATAAGCATTTAGAAAAGTAATTATCTGATTACTAGGCTTAGCCCAATACAAAAAAAATTCAATGAATATCCTCTTTGTGTGCAGCCGTAATAAGTGGAGAAGTAGAACCGCCGAAACAGTTTTTAAAAATAATGGCAGCCATACAGTACGATCTGCTGGTACCGAATTATCTGCACGTATTCGTGTAAATCAAGGATTATTAAATTGGGCTGATTCTATTCTCGTGATGGAAGACAAACACAAACGAAAATTACTCGAACAGTTTTCTTGTGATGAAGAGAAAATAGACGTTCTTGATATTCCTGATGAGTATCAATACATGGATGAAGATTTAATTGAAATCCTTCAAGTAAAATTGGCTGATCTATTTGGCTGAGGGATAGGAGCAGCGCGAGCTTGCGAGCGGACGCCGAGCGTAGCGAAAGCGGCTAGGCTACCGTACTGCGAATAGCCCGACCTGAAATAAAAAACTCTCCTAGAGAATATCTCTAGGAGAGTTTAGAATGAAGGGCAGCTCCTTATTTTATAAATAATTTAAATCATTTATAAACCAGTGAGAAATTTTCCTTTTGGATATTTGACTCGGTATTCAAATCGTGTTATTTGAGACGTGCCTGGCAGAATTTTCATTGTCCAAAGGAGCTTTCCATATTCTTCTACGTATTCTGCGCCACCTTTTTTTGTCAGCTTGACTTCGATATCGTCATGTTGTGCAATTGGTATTTGATCCAAGACCTCAATATCGATGACTGTACTTTTATTATTGCGTACTTTAATTTCGTAGCCATGTGTTTCGCGGATTGTACCTGATTTTGTTTTTGATTCAGAAAGATTATTTGGCCGCGACCGCTTGACAGTTATTTGATCATCTCTCCCAAATGATAATAATAAGGTATCAGATGTTATAGATGGATTGATATACGACTGACCGACATACGTATCCTCAAAAAAGATATTTGCATTTCCAGCGACAAGATTGTACTGCCCGTAATTTGTGATTTTTGCTATTAAAAATACGCCCAAATCTACTTTTGGTACGACATGATAAATGTATTGAGCTGGCAGATTGTATTCTTCCATTAATACAATATGTCCAATTCCGTCAGATGGAATTTCTTGTTTTAATGGGACATCAAATTCAATAGCAAAGGGTTCTTTTTCGGGCGGCGTTGCTGATAAGTTCAGACCAGTAGATCCGGGTTGAGCTGCATTGTCTACTGTTACAGTTGCCATATTGAGTGTCGCTTCTTGGTAAGCGCCTCTTTTTTGATAAGCAACTGGAGCGGCTACATAAAATTGCACATACTGCGGATTTAATATTGGGCGGCTATTATTTGCAGTAGGATTATTTGTCGACACTTTCATGTCGATATTTTTCCAATCATGACCTGAGTTTTGATAGACATTTGCTTTATAGACGAGCTTGACAGGCGCACTTATGGATTTTGATTTTAAATCATACAGCGGTGACCAGCCAGCATTATTGATAAGATAGCTGCATTCAATTTTTATTTTCTTCGCAGCTGGAGAATAAAACTGTAAGACGAGCTCGCCAGTTGGTTTTCCTTGTTGCTGATTTATAGATCGGAGGTGTGTATTTAATCGATTGATTTCTTTTTGCTTGAGAGAAACTTCTCGACTTATATCAAGAATTTCGCGTTTTATCTCAGTCAGACGTTTTCGATAGAAGACTGTAAGCTGCTGCATCTCATTGACAGTAAAGCCTTCGTCTTTTTTGCTGCCAAGTGGATTATTTGATGTGATGATTTTTTCTTCGCCTTGGAGTATGAGTAATTGATTATTGAGCCATTGCAGATCGTAGTTGAGATCATCAAGCGTGTCCTGTACCGCTGCCACTTTTTCTGGGCGCTTCATATCTTTTAGATAATTGGTGCGATGTGCAGCTGATAGGAGAGTTGCATTGCCTTTGACGCGGACTTGAAGACTCGCAGCAAGCACCGATTGCGTTAAGTCGCCGAGTACAATTTCATTATTTCCTTTTGTCAATGTGATTGTAGCTTCGCGTGTCACTTTTGCATTTTGCTTATAGACGGTGACAGCTTTGATCGTCGATTCTGTTGTTGTTTCGGCATTGGCTGCAACTGGCAGCATGCAACATGTCAATACAAGAAATACGACAGGTAAAATAAATCGGCTCATGGAGTTCTTTTGAGTGTAGCATTCGAAATAGAATGTCATTACCCAAAGAGATGCAGCTTGATTTGATTTTGGTGTGAGGCGTAAATAAACTAGAATTATTGTGGGCCATCCGCTTTCTATTTTTTGACCCATCCTAAATCCTTCCCTTAAAAGGGAAAGACTACATTATATCTACAGAAAAATAGAAAGCGGTCGCTACCCCGACTACTCAGGGTTGTGCTTCGTGGCTCGCTGCAACCCTGAGTAGTCGGGGTTCGCTCGGCCGCCTGTGG
>JAHDHF010000104.1:3899-9398 GCA_020631455.1 Saprospiraceae bacterium | reverse complement strand
GGCCATCCCTCGCCTATCGCTACGCTTTAGGCTTCGGGTCGCTATGCTGCGTGGCTCGCTGGTCGCTCGGCCGCTTCGTTGCACTCGCGTCTGCTCATTGCATTCACACCACTTCGCAGCGCTTGTCCTCTCAGAGCGTAAAAGCAGCTCCTCAGCCACATTTCGACTATCATCATCTTACCTACGGCGCCGCTTCTTCTTAGGCAGCAAGCTAGATTTCCCTCCTTTAAACGATTTACTCAAGTCACGCTTTGAATCTTTCTTGAGCTGCTTATTCGCAGGGCAATGCGCATCACGATTGCATGATGAAGTAGTAACCGTAATCGTACCAAGAAGGAGTGTGCCCGCAAGTAAAAACGGAAAGAATCGAAAGCGCTTCATCTGTCTAAGGTACTACTCAAACCATAAAGTCAGAAAAACTTGAAGATTTACGTGTCACACATGAAAAAATAGCCTACATTTGGCGTCGATTAATCACACTCTAAAAAATATAGTCTTATGAACAAAGGCGATCTCATCAACAAAGTAGCAGAAGAAGCTGGTCTCAGCCGTGCAAAAGCTCAAGAAGCTGTCAATGCTGCTTTCGACGCAATCACGCAAGGTCTTGTAGACGGCGAAAAAGTAACACTCGTCGGTTTCGGTACATTCTCTAAGAATCACCGTGCAGCTCGTGAAGGCCGCAACCCACAAACGGGTAAAACAATGACTTTTGCAGCAAAGAATGTTGTAAAATTTAAGCCAGGTAGTGATCTGAACAAATCAGTGAACTAAAACCTCAAGACAAAATCATTGTCTAAGCCGTAGAAACGCTGTTTCTACGGCTTTTTTTGTGCTTGATATTCCTTGCTTGTTAAGATTATTTGCAGCAATCTATTCCGATCTCAGTATTTTCGTTGAAAATTTAGTTTCATGTATCGAATTCTTACAATCCTCTTAGCTGCTAGCTTATCCAGTACACTCTTCGCCCAACAGCATGTGCATACTGATCATAAGTGTGGTTATGTAGATGCTGTAACCGCTCGTGATGCCCAGCATCCTGGCTACGAAGCCGCAGTCGATCAATTGTATCAAGAGATGCTTCAAGTTGCGGCTGATAAGCGAGCTCGCAATGAAGCACGACAAATGGTTTACACTATACCCGTAGTCGTTCACATCGTATCAACAGATGCTGCTAGTGACATTCCTGATAGTGTCGTGTATAGTCAGATTGATGTACTCAATGAAGATTACCGCCGTACTAATGCTGATGCAGCCTTAACTCGTCCTGATTTTATGCCTGTGGCAGGTGATGCAATGATCGAGTTTGAGCTCGCTACTGTCGATCCAAGTGGAAATCCGACAACTGGTATCACTCGGACAGTCGGTAGCCCTGGTTTTCTTGGCTTTTCGACAAGTCCATTTGACAATTCTGTCAAGCATTCTGCAGATGGTGGCGTCGATGCCTGGGACACTGAAACGTACTTGAATATCTGGGTTTGCGATATGTCGTTTCCAGGTATTGGACCAGCAGTACTTGGCTATGCGTATCCGCCTGCTGGACTTGCAAATTGGCCCGCTGGATCTAATGCTCCAGAGTCATTTGATGAAGGCGTCGTTGTGCATTATCAAGTCTTCGGTCGCAATAATCCGACGAATACAGGCGCGCCGCTCAACATCGTCGATCGCGGTAGAACGACGACACACGAAGTCGGTCACTTCCTAGGCTTGCGCCACGTTTGGGGCGATGGCGACTGTACTGAAGATGATGGCGTCGCTGATACACCACTTGCTGATGATAATGCTGCTCAGGTTTGTGATTGGACAAAAAACTCTTGTGTTGATTCTCCAGTTGATCTTCCAGATCAGATTGAAAACTTTATGGATTATGCAGCTGACTCGTGCATGAATATGTTTACGCAGCAGCAAATCGACATCATGCGTGCAGTACTCGAAGGTCCACGCGCTCCGCTTGTTGGTCTTGTGAGCTCAAATACACAAGTTCAGAGTTTAGCGGTTTCTGTATACCCAAATCCTGCAAGCACTGAACTGATGATCACGCTTGCTGATCTTGATGGAGCTACTCTTGTGATGAGCAACACCCTTGGTCAAACTGTTTTGAGCCAAGAATTGACTTCTCGACAAGAGACAGTCTCCTTGGCTGGTTTGGACAATGGTTTATACTTCGTCCGCTTAACATCTGGAGAGAAGTCGAGCACCGTCAGGGTGATGGTCAGCAAATAATTGCTGATTCTTTTTTGGACAAGCGATGGGAAGGGGCGCGAAGCGCTCACGACTGCAAGGAGTGATGAGCGAACAGCGAAACCCTGGAACAGCGCGGTGCGCGAGCTTGCGAGCGCATGGCCTATCGTTCTACTACAAACAAATTGCTTAGCGCACGACTGTAAATCTTGACACGTATTTCTTGCCTTCGGCAGATGTAAACTGCAGTGCATAATTGCCCGTAGGCAAATGACGAACTGAGCAGCTGTATTCATCGAGTAAATCGATCGGTACAGCTGCTCCTCGTTTGTCGATACATCTGAGCGAGCCATCAGCGAAGGAAATCGCAGAGGTAAACCGATCATCTACAACACTCGGGAAAATCGAAAATAGCTGAGCCGATTGAACTGGACTCGCTTCAGTTGAGATCTCGGAATATTTGATTAGAGCTACATCGGGATTTGAGTTTGAAATTGCACTCCCAGCGGCTTGTGCTTCATACGTATCCGAGAATTCGACTCCGATATAACAAATATCTCCATCAGCTAATGCAAGCGACTGAACGCGCTGAAATCCCGATCCGACTGTGTTTTGCGCTATCCTAATTTGCTGCGTTGTATCAAAGACTGCATAAAATCCTGCTGTATTGCTTCCTTGATCCTCTAGCGAAATGCCATCAAAATTTACTTGCCCAGAATAAAATCCGCCAAGAACGAGTCGGTCCTCTTCAAGATCAAGAGATGTCAATGTTTCAACATCATCGATAGATGTTCCACCCAATTGTCGGAGATCGAGAACTTGACCTGTAGGTGTCAGCTTGGCTAAAAAGAGATCGTCACTCGTAGTAGCAGAGGTCAAACTCCTACCGCCTAGATCAAGCACACCGCTAAAATGCCCTGCAAGATGAATGGTGTTTTGCTGATCGACCTCTAAACCGATTGCGATATTGTCACGCACATTACTGCCTGAAATCAGCCACTGCCCTGCGCCACTCGCATCGACTTGAAAGACAAATGCATCTAGCGATGCTCCAATAGTGCCGACTGAATCGGCTGCCAATTTAAGTGATCCAAGATTAAATGTGCCGCAAACGGTGATCAGGCCGTTTTGATCTGAGCAAAGATCATTGACGTCTGCATTTGTAGCTGTGCTTTGCAAGGCTATTGCCCAAAGTGGAATACCACTCGCATCAAGTGCCATCACATACGGCGTGTCAAATGTTGTAGCTGCTGTCGAAACTGTACCAGCTTGTAAATCGCCGAGATACACACCTGCAACTACGATGTTGCCGTTTGCTAAATGTGTGATTCCTGATACTGTCTTAAAATCTGAACCGTCTATTACTTGCACCCAGAGGATATCGCCAGCAGCATTCCATCGACTGACAAATAATGCCGAACTCGACGTACTCCCAACAACGACACTTGTTGTGTCAAAGTCAGCATCAATCCAAAATAATCCTGCTGCGAGTATGTCACCATTGGGCGCAATCTCGACTGCTGTTAATTGATCGCTGAAATTACTGCCGAAACGTTTTGTCCAAAGATCTACGCCGCTTGGGTCAAGTGCACGCAAAAAACAATCATCAAGACCGCGTGTGCTTAGTCCTTCAAAATCTGCATTGAACGTGCCGCCATACACAACAAAACTCGGCGAAGCAGCAACACAGGTTTGCTCATCGAAACCAGTAGTAGTTGGATGATCAAGCCATTGAGGTGTTTGACTCAATCCAACTTGAAAGCTGCTGAGAAGAAATGTTGTTGCTAGAATGAGTTGCTTCGTCATTGTACTACTAACTTCGTGCATCGTGAAGAAGTTTGCAAAAAGTATAGCAGGAATCATCTTGTGCGCCTTGGCGACAATGATGATCGGATGTGGTGATTCAGAATCAACTGATACGACCACGACTACAAATGAGCAGCCAATGGCAAGTATTGATGATGCTACGGCAGCCATAAAAAAAGATCCGGCAAATGCGGATTTATACTTTGCTCGGGCCCAATCGTATTACGAGCTTGAAGGCTTTGACGAAGCCATCATCGATCTCGATCAAGCGATCGGCATGGATTCTACTAAAGCAGAATACTATCATTTAAAAGCAGATGTCCAGCTCGATTATTATCGAAGTCGCGATGCTTTACAGACGATGACTTTTGCGGCGCAGCAATTTCCTGATCGAATTCCTACATTATTAAAATTGGCTGAATTTCAATTGATCTTACAGCAATATCAAGATGCGCTCGGCACAGTCAATACTATTGGACTTAAAGATCCCGAAAATGAAGAAAGCTATTTCATGCTTGGAATGATCTTTAAAGAAACTGGCGACACTGCTCGTGCAATTAATAGTTTTCAGCGTGCCACTGAAATTAATCCTGAGCACATCGAATCATTTATTAATGCTGGATTATTATTAAGTTCTCAAAATAAAAATAAGAGTGCGCTTCGTTTTTTTGACAATGCGCTTTTAATAGATTCTACGAATATTGCTGCGCTTCATTCAAAAGCATTTGTTTATCAAAACAGTAGTCAATTTGAAGAAGCTGTTTCTATTTGGAAAAAAATAAACAAAATAGATCCGCAATATCCAGATGCGCATCTCAATCTTGGTCTTGTCTATTTACAAAACGACTCACTCAATATTGCACTTGATGCCTTCACCTTGAGCACAAAAGTCGAACCCACATTTGTGCTCGGCTATTATTATACCGGCATTACACAAGAATTATTAGGAAAGCCCGATCAAGCAAAAGCGGCATACCAACAAGCAATTAATTTAGCGCCTTCATTTACACGAGCACAAGAAGCGCTCGACGCTTTGTCAAAATAATTGTAAAAAGAAAAGAATGGGCCATGCGCTCGCAAGCTCGCGCACCGCGCTGTTCCAGGGTTTCGCTTTTCGCTCATCCCTTCGCTACGCTTCGGGAGCGCTGACGCGCCCCTTCCCATCGCTTGTCCAAACGCAAGAATTTATATCATTACCAGCAGCTGTCAAAAACAAGACATTTGCTGTAAATTAACAGACTGCAAACATCCTCTTTTCTATTTACACCGTTACAACAATATGAAATACACGATCGCTTTTCTATTCCTTGTATGTTTTACCCTTTTGTCTTGCACATCAGAGCCGAGTACTTCAGAAGCAAAACCTGAAGTCACCACTCAAACAATTTCTACAAACTCAACTGAAACTGTAGAAGAAATTGCAGAAGTACAGGCAGCTGAATCAGATCAAGCAACAGATCTAAGCTTTGAGCAGCCAGATGAAAACAATCAACAAAAACAAGTAGAAAAACAAGT
>JAHDHF010000104.1:0-3799 GCA_020631455.1 Saprospiraceae bacterium | reverse complement strand
CAACTCCTACTCCAAAATCAACAAATACAAATCCGCCAGCCGCGACAAAACCAAATACAACACAACAATCACAAACGACTCAAGCGCAGCCTGTAACTGTAGCTCAACAAACTCCGAAACCTCAAAAACCAATAGAAAAACCTGCTCCACCTAAAGTAGAGCAACAGGAAGTAGCTGAAGTAGAAGAAGAGGAAGTCATCGAAATCGAGCAAGCGCCTGTTCCAAAATCATTTGATCATTCTGCTTGGAATGATTTATTAAAAAAACATGTCAGCTCAAGCGGCAAAGTCAATTATTCTGGATTTAAAAATGATAAAGCGGCACTTGATACCTACTTAAAAGATCTCGCCAATAATCCACCTAAAAGCAGCGACTCCAAAAATAAGAAAATCGCCTACTGGACAAATGCGTATAATGCATTTACGATACAATTAATTGTCAATAATTATCCAGTCAAAAGTATCATGGACCTCGACGGCGGCAATACTTGGGATAAAAAACGAATTGAAATCGGCGGTAAAAAATACTCGCTCAACCAAATTGAAAAAACAATTTTATTAAAAGACCTCAACGAACCTCGCGTACACTTTGCTGTTAATTGTGCAGCCAAATCGTGTCCGCCATTACACAACCGCGCATTTACAGCATCAAATGTTCAATCAAAACTTGAGCAGCTCACTCGCCAGTTTATTAATAATAAAAACTACAATACACTCTCAGAAAAACGCCTCATACTGAGTAAAATTTTTGAATGGTACGCAAGCGACTTTGGTGATGTCAAAACATTTATCAGTAAATATACTGACATGAATATCACGAAGAAAACTAAAGTCAGTTATCAAAATTATGATTGGTCGCTCAATAATTAATTCCAATTAATTGTAGGCTATAAGCTGCTCGACATACTCAATTCTTAAATATGTCGGCTGAGGGATAGGAGCAGCACGAGCGGAGCGAGTGGATTTTTATAATTTGCCGTGGAATTTATTCCGCGGTAATTATAAAAAGCTAGGCTACCGTACTGCGTATAGCCCGACCGCGAGTAGTTGCGAGCGGGCAGCCCATCATAAAAAACAATAAAAAAAGCCCTGCCAATAGACTTGACAAGGCTTTTTAATTTTAGAGAAAAGAATTAGTGATGAACACCGCCTTCGCCATGGACGTGGCCGTGGTCGAGCTCTTCTTTTGTTGCTTCGCGTACAGTCTTGATCGTCACTGAGAAGTGAAGATCTTTGTCTGCCATCGGATGGTTGAAATCCATTTTGACGATTTCGTCATCAAAAGACATAACTGTGCCTTGTAGTGTATGACCTTCTTGATTGCGCATCGGGATCACCATGCCTTCTTTAAGGAAGTCTTTGGCAGATTGTCCTTCTGACTCAAATGTTGACATCGGCAGCCCGACAATTGCTTCTTCATTGCGCTTGCCGTAAGCATTTTCGGCAGTCAATAAAAAGTCCGTTGAGTCTCCAGCTTGTTTGCCTTCGAGATTAGCTTCAAATGCTGGAAGCATCATGCCGAGACCAAAGATGAAACCAAGTGGATCTTTACCAACTGTTGATTCGACAAGCTGACCATCTGCGCTGCCTTCGTGGAGCGTGTAGTCAAGTACGACGACGCTATTTTGTTCGATTTGCATAGTATTCGATTTTGAGGGCGCAAAGGTAGCGACAATATCAAGGCGATTTTGGTTTATTCAGCAATATCCTTGAGTCGTTCGATGGTGTCTTCTTTGACAAAGACACCCGAAAGCCCAAAAGCTGCTCCGACCAAGCCGCCGACGATATGCGCAAACTGAGATACAGAGTCATCTTGCGAAATAGATGCAAAAACTTCTCGGCCCAAATATAAAATCGCAATCAAAATAAAGGTCACTGGTATGCGGCCACGCTTGACATTGCTAAACGAGATCAAGACAATCATCATAAAAACAATACCACTCGACCCAAGCAAACCTGTATCAAAAAAGAGGTTGTTTAAAACACCTGTGAGCAATGCTGTCACTCCGATCATCAAAAATGTACCAAAGCTGCTATGGCGTTCTTCGATCACTGGGCCAATCAAAAGCAGCAAAATCATATTGCCGAGCAAGTGCGACCAAGAGCCATGTCCGAGCACATAGGTAAAGACATTTAAAAAATCCATCGGCCCATCAAAATGACCATCTACAGCAAAAAAAATGAGCCATTGATCACTGACTTGTTCAAGTAAAAACGTCGCAAGCAGACATGCAAGCGCAAACGTCAAAATCACTGGCGAATTATAATCAAGTTTCATTGTGTTCTCTTGTTTTCCCAAGCGTACGCGAGCATGACCACACGACCATAACTCAGCAAGCCTTCGCTGACACCTTGCGTACGAAGATACGTGTCATAGGCTGCATCACGTGCGCGTGGCATAATGTCAGGATAGCGATCCATCTCTGCATAAATGGCCGTCATATCGCGTCTCATACCCACAGAAAGTGCATCTCGCCTCCAAGCAGCATACTCATCTAGAGCTTGAGTCCGCTTGTAGGATGAAGCAACATAGCGCCACAATCCGAGCTCACCCGAGTAGCGTACCACTGGATCATCCGATCGCTGACAAGCGAGCCAAGCCAAAAAATTGCAATCGCCTTCTTGAGTAAATCCATAGCCATGCGCCATCTCATGCGCAATCGTAAACGGCTGCTGAAGCGGATGTAATCCTGCATCGACATGCCCAACACTCACCCAAGGCAAATACACGCCAGCTGTGCTGATGCGCAACAAAACACCTTTTGGATAGACTTTGACGCCGCGCACACGACCATAAGTCGGATAGTCTAAGTCTTGCAATACGGCTTCGAGATGCTTGCGCATTACGGTTTCGAGATCAGCAGGTAGATATGTGGCATCTAAAGCAAACGTATCAAGTTCTAGGATTTGATTTCGGGCAGCTATCGTCCGTTGCGTAACTTCATTTGTGTACGCTGCTAGAGAATCTACTGAAAAGGGCTGAACATCGAGTGTGAGCTGATCTTCGATCAGTGGACGTGCATAGTTCATTCCCCAAAGCCAAAGAAACGTCGCGAGCAAAATGCTCATAGCTCCGAGCAGCCCACGAGCTGCTCGTCCTATTTTCTGCTTTGCGTTTCCTTCGCTTTTGACAAGTTGGACTACATGAAAAATTGCCAAAAGAAAAAGCCCTCCAAAAAAGAAGTAGAATAGAACATCACCCAAAAAACCAAGCGTATAATCGAATACAACTCGCCAAACCTGGAAAACCCCTTTGAAATAAATGACTTCAGCAGTTTGAGGAAAAAGTCCAAACAACAATCGAACAATCAACGAAAATGCAAGCAGCAAAACTGCTTTCCATGCCCAATGCCAAGACTTCATCTAGCGAGATGCACAAGAAACACACTCAATCGACTCTGGCAATAAAACCAGCCGCTTCGGGTGAATCTGCTTACCACAGGAGCTGCACTCACCAAAACCAGGATTATCTACACGAGCAAGGCTATGCTTGAGTGCAGCTAGTTTTTTACGCGCATTGAGCAAAGCAGCATCCGAGACACCTTTGTTGTTGATTGCATCCATCCGACTCACGCGCCCGATCGCATCATCAGGCGCGATTGGATTAGACATTTCTTCGAGCTCGTCGAGGTGACGCTGCGACCGCTTGATCGCTTTTTCGATCAGAGCGCGGAGTTCTTCGCGTTGAGTTGGATTCATCATCTAGACCAAAGTACTACATTCAGTACAAAAAAGAGAATGATTTGGGGCCATCCGCTACTCGCGCTACTCGTAGCGGTCGCTATGCTGCGTGGCTCGCT
>JAHDHF010000103.1 GCA_020631455.1 Saprospiraceae bacterium | reverse complement strand
AAATCGTACCTTCGCGCCACACTCCAGAAGATCCCACGAATGCCTTTAGACACTAGTATCCGCAGCGTTTTGATCATCGGCAGTGGTCCGATCATCATCGGCCAAGCTTGTGAGTTTGATTATAGCGGCACCCAAGCAGCCCGCTCTCTCCGCGAAGAAGGAATCGAAGTCTCATTGATTAATAGCAATCCTGCTACGATCATGACTGATCCCGTCACCGCAGATCACATCTATCTCAAGCCTTTGACAGTTGAGAGTCTTCGTGAGATTTTGACTGAGCGTCAGATTGATGCAGTCCTTCCGACGATGGGCGGACAGACAGCACTCAACCTCGCGATCGAAGCAGGAAAGCAAGGTCTCTGGGAAGAATTCAACATCCGCTTGATCGGTGTCGATCTCGATGCAATCGAGCTAACAGAAAATCGTGAAGAATTCAAGCGCCATGTCGTCAAGCTCGGTATGGAAGTCGCCCCAAGTTTTATCGCCAATTCATTTCTCGAAGGAAAGAACGCAGCGCAAAAGATCGGTTTTCCTCTCGTTATTCGTCCGTCGTACACGCTTGGCGGTACAGGAGGTGGCTTTGTCCATACAGAAGACGAATTTGACGAAGCGCTTCGCCGCGGACTCGAAGCATCGCCAACTCACGAAGTTCTTGTTGAGAAGGCCGTCCTCGGCTGGAAGGAATACGAGCTTGAGCTACTCCGTGATGCAAATGACAATGTCGTCATCATCTGTACAGTCGAGAATCTCGATCCAATGGGCATCCACACGGGCGACAGTATCACCGTTGCTCCTGCGATGACATTGAGCGATACGGCCTATCAGCGTATGCGTAATGATGCCATCGAGATGATGCGCTCGCTCGGCAATTTTGCTGGCGGCTGCAATGTGCAGTTTGCGCTCAATCCAGCAGATGAAGCTTTGATACCGATCGAGATCAATCCTCGTGTATCGCGTTCTTCTGCCCTAGCAAGCAAAGCAACAGGTTATCCAATCGCGAAGATCGCTGCCAAGCTCGCACTCGGCTACACGCTTGATGAGCTCAAAAATCAAATTACAAAGACGACCTCAGCCTACTTTGAGCCGACGCTCGACTACGTAATCGTCAAAATGCCGCGTTGGAATTTTGACAAATTCTATGGTTCATCTCACATTCTTGGCTTGCAGATGAAATCTGTAGGAGAGGTCATGTCGATTGGTCGCTCTTTCCTCGAAGCACTGCAAAAAGCTTGTCAAAGCCAAGAGAACAACCGCATGGGACTCGGCGCCGACAAAAAAGAATGGATCAGGACACAAGACATTCTTGATCGACTCAAAAGCCCGAGCGATGATCGGATCTATCGTGTCAAAGATGCGTTGCGTCTCGGTGTTCCATTATCGACTGTGCATAAATTGACCAAGATTGATCCTTGGTTCTTGAAGCAGATCAGGCAGCTTGTCAAGATGGAAGATCAGCTGATGCGCTACAATGTACCAGAGGATATTCCGAAAGAGTTTATGCTCAAGCTCAAGCAAAGCGGCTATTCTGATGCACAGATAGCTTGGCTGCTCCGTATAGACAATGAAAAGTTGATTACAGATTATCGCAAATCGCTTGGCATTCGCCGTACATACAAGATGGTTGATACTTGCGCTGCGGAGTTTGAAGCCCAGACGCCATATTTCTACTCGACCTTTGATGGCGAGAACGAGTCAATTTCTTCGGACAAGAAAAAGGTCATCGTCATCGGCAGTGGTCCTAACCGTATTGGACAAGGAATTGAATTTGACTACTGTTGTGTACACGGCCTTCTTGCAGTCAAAGAAGCTGGCATGGAAAGCATCATGATCAATTGCAACCCAGAAACAGTTTCAACAGACTTCGATGTCGCGGACAAACTCTACTTCGAGCCAGTTTTCTGGGAGCATATCGAAGAAATTCTCGAACACGAGAAACCTGTCGGTGTCATCGTCCAGTTTGGTGGCCAAACGGCTCTTAAACTTGCCAATAAGTTTGAAGAATATGGTGTGCCATTGATTGGTACTGCGTTCAAGGATATGGATTTTGCAGAAGATCGAGGCGCATTTTCTGACTTGCTCAAAAAATTGGAGATTCCATATCCAAAGTATGGCTCTGCAAATGATGCTGAAGCAGCTCTCCGCATCGCCAATGAAGTCACCTATCCAGTTCTAGTGCGCCCGAGCTACGTCCTTGGGGGTCAGCGGATGCGCATTGTCATCAATGACGAAGAACTCGAGCGCTCTGTCCTTGGCATCCTCAAGCACATGCCTGACAATTCGATTTTGATCGATCAATTCCTTGAGCGCGCGCAAGAAGCCGAGATCGACGCAATCTGCGATGGCGAAGACGTGCTCATCATGGGCGTCATGCAACACATCGAGCCAGCAGGTGTTCACTCGGGCGATAGTGCAGCTGTCTTGCCACCGTACAGCCTCTCTCCTGAGATTATCGAGACAATGAAGGAATATGCGCGCAAACTCGCCTTTGCACTCAATATCAAAGGGCTCATCAATATCCAGTATGCGATCAAAGACGATCAAGTTTATGTCATCGAGGCCAATCCACGAGCTTCACGAACGACGCCATTTATCGCCAAAGCCTATCAAGTGCCGTTTTTGAGCATTGCTACCAAAGTCATGCTCGGCACACACAAACTCAAAGATTTTGACATCGAGAAAAAACTCGAAGGCTACGCGATCAAAGAGCCAGTCTTTTCGTTTGATAAATTTCCGAATGTCGACAAAAACCTCGGACCAGAGATGAAAAGTACAGGTGAGGCTATTCGCTTTATCAAAGACTTAACTGATCCGTATTTCCGCAAGATGGAGCGTGAGCGCTCAATGTATCTCTCGCGCTAAACCTACCTATGGAATATCACCGTCATATCGAAGCGCTCGTCTTTGCAGCGCAAGCACCGATCACTGTAGAAGAAATCAAGCACACACTTGAAACTGCCTACGGCTCTACGGTCGAAGAAGCGACTATCATCGACACAGCGAGCGCTTTGATGAAAAAGTACAACGAAGGCGATTATGCGTTTCAGATGGTCAACATGGCAGAAGGCTATCAGTTTTTGACCAAAGGAGCCTATCAGCCAGTGATCGGTACGCTCCTACGCATCAATACACGCAAACGACTCTCGCGAGCTGCCCTCGAAACACTTTCGATGATTGGCTACAAGCAGCCCGTCAGCCGCACAGAAATCGACAAAATACGAGGTGTCAATAGCGACTACTCAATCCAAAAACTCCTCGAAAAAGGGCTGATCGAAATACTCGGACGGAGCGACAGCGCTGGGCGACCGCTTCTTTACGGTACGTCGCAAAAGTTTATGGATTATCTCGGCATCAGCTCACTCAATGACTTGCCAAAGCTCAAAGACTACGAGCAGCCAGATAGTGAGATTGGTACGCCATCGCCGATTGAAGAAAACGTCCCAACGGCAGAAACACCACAAGCAGGTTCTTCTTCTGATGACCATGCACAACCAGCAGAGCCTTCTACACAGCAATCGGACGAACAGCCACCAGTCGAATAATATCATTCATATTTGGGGCTGCCCCTTCATCAAAAAGCTCCTAGAGAATTCTCTAGGAGCTTTTTGATTTGGGTCGGGCTGCAACCCTGAGAAGTCGGGGTTCGGCACTCTCACCGCGCTCATTCCATTCACGCGCTGTTCAGACAACACCTGCCATCCCTCAGCCATTGAGCAAGTCGTTTTCTATTCAAGTCCCGCTGTTTGAAGTTTGCAACTTCAAACGAATATTCATCCGAAGCTACAAGCTTCGGATAGCGAGGGATCCTCAATAACAGACCTAGAAAAAAATTAAACTTTAAAAAACTGATTGACATTTTTAAAATCAAGTCTTTTGCACTTATCTCTTGAATTCAGCACCAAAGTTTCGGACAAGCGCTGCGAAGTGGTGCGAGTGCAACGAGCAGACGCAAACGCAGTGAAGCGGCCGAGCGAACAGCGAGCCACGTAGCATAGCGACCGCAGCCGTAGGCTGTGGATGGCCCATAAAAGAAATTTAAGACTGAATACACCAAAGTCATCCAACTGCTGCATCTCATAGGCAAACGTGAATGTCATGTCTATGAAAACTCTACTCAAATGTACTGTGGTATGCCTCGCAATAGCAGCGGGCTTAATTGGTTCGACTATCGGAAATTCAAAACCGCAGGTCTTTTTTAATCACATCGTACAAGATGTTTTATTGAATAAAAAGAAGGCACTCAAGGAGCGGCCAGAAGATCGTGTGTATGTAAGCACGGATAAACCGATGTACAAACCTGGCGAAACGATTTGGTACACGGCTTTTGTGCGTGATGGTGCAAGCCTCGAAGCCTCAACTCAAAGTGACCTTGTCCATGTACAATTACTTGATCCGAAGGGTTCTATTGTACAAGAATATAAATTGGTCGGAAATAAAGGAATCGCAAAGGGCGATTTTATCCTAGGTAAAGCAGCTCCAGGTGGATTGTACACGCTTCGAGCACAGACACAATGGATGCAAAATGATTTGCGTCCTGCTGTTTTTGAAAAAGAAATACAAGTGCAGCGTGTCGTATTACCGCGCTTAAAAATGAAATTGGATTATGAAAAAGCAAGCTATGGCGCTGGCGATCAAGTCTCAGTTGATTTGACGCTTGAGACAAATGAAAATGTACCATTAAAATTTAAGCCGTTTGAGTATGTTGTTTCTATTCAAGGGAAAAAGCAAGCTGCTCGATCTGGAATAACAAATGCTGTAGGCAAACAAACAATTGAATTTGCTCTGCCAAATGAGTTAAAAACGGCTGACGCACTAGTCAATGTCATGATCCAATATCAAGGACAAACAGAAAGTGTATCTCGCGCTGTACCAATTACGATGCACGATATTTCGCTTGCATTTTTTCCTGAGGGAGGCGACCTCGTGGCAGGGCTTGAATCACAAGTCGCTTTTCAAGCAAAAAACAAGCATGGAAAACCAGTTGATATTTCTGGAGAAGTCCGCTCAGCTGACGGATCAGTTTTGACGACATTTGAAAGTGCGCACGACGGAATGGGTGTATTTAATCTGCTGCCAAAAGACGGCAAACTCTACACCGTACATATCACAAAACCAAGTGGCGTAGAGACACAATATGATCTGCCAGAAGTCAGTGAATCAACTCTCGTTTTAGATATTCAAAAAATTAAATCAAATGACATTTTTGGCGAGGTAAAATCACAACTCGATCAGTCAGTTTCGATGGTCGTCGCTGTACGTGGCAAAGAATATTTCCGAACAACTTTAGAATTAAAAAAAGGTGATAATTCATTTTCTATTCCTCTTGATAAAATGCCGGCAGGTGTAGCACAGATCACATTGTTTGATGCGACTGCTGCACCAGTAGCTGAGCGTCTTGCATTTATTAATGAAGACAAGCAGCTCAATGTTTCTATTAAAACAAATAAAGAAAAGTACGCGCCTCGTGAAAAAGTCACAATGACGATCAAGACAACAGATAAAAACGGAACACCAGTTTCATCTGATCTTGCATTAAGCGTCGTAGATGATCAGCTCTTATCATTTGCTGATAATAAGTCAAGTGATATTTTAAGTTGGCTGCTTGTAGAAGCTGACCTTCGAGGAGAAATACACGAGCCAGAATTCTATTTTAATCTCGAGAATAAAAATAGAAAAGCGGCACTTGATCTAGTCATGATGACCAATGGATGGAGACGATTTACTTGGAAAGAATTACAAGAGCTGCCACCAGTAGCTGTGCAAGGAGAGCGCACAATCATCAGCGGTCAAGTCGTCAAAGCCACAGATCGCGAAAGTATAAAAGCAGCCAAAGTCATCCTGAAACACAATGGCAAAAAATCAGAATCATACACAGATGCTGATGGGCGATTTGAATTCGTCAATGTCGATCTCTCGAATGGTCCGGCAGAGCTTACAATTAAAAAACGTCGCCACCAGCCGCAATCGCAGCAGATCAGTATGTATGTGTCGCATCTTACATATTATCTCTATCCGCGTCCTGATGCTGTGGCTGATTATCGATTAAAAAAATCACGCTCGGTGCGACCAGCAGGAGCACCATTGCCGCCGCCACCTGCTCCACCAGTTGTGATGGAAATACCTGAAGAAGATATCATGGACATAGAATTTGATGATGAAGCTGTTGAGTTTGAAGCTGAAGAAATTGAAGTCGTAGAATTTGCTGTGCCGTTGATTGAACAAGACAATACAGTTGCCGGAGCTGCGGTTAATAAACAAGATATTCAAGCTCTTCCAGCAGACAAATCTGTAGGTGCAATCGCTGCTGTAACTGCAGGTGTCGCTCAGTCCGAAGTCGAGCAAGTCCAAGTTTTGGAACAAGGAACACCAGCGAGCGTAAAAGCAGATGAAATATTAAATATCGATGCTGCTGTAGGTCAAGGAATGGAGCTCAACGAAATAGTCGTCGTACAAATGGATCGCCCAGCTCACGGCGAAGTCATGATCGACGGCGTCCGCCTTGCTGTTAATCCAGTACAAGAGCAAAAGCTCAAAAATATCCAAAGAGGAAAAGATCGTCGAAACCCCAACGCATTCCGCGTCGCGCAGCACCAATTATTGAGCGGACAAGCAACCTACTACAAAGGTCGCGACTATGCTGCACCAAAGTACACAGGCAAAACACCTAAGAAACGCTCCGATTTCAGAAAAACAATTTTCTGGGACGGACACGTCCGCACAAAGAGCAACGGCAAAGCAACAATCACATTCTACAACTCTGATGCTGAGACAAGTTTCCGCGCTACAGCAGAAGGCATTGGCGAAGGAGGACTTGTCGGTCGCGCCGAAGAAACGTACTTCACGCAAATGCCGTTTGGCTTAAAGACCAAGCTGCCAGTTTCATTGATCGCAGGTGATGAGCTCAAGCTCCCGATCACACTCATCAATAATACAAGCCGCACATTGCAAGGAAATTTGTCCTTGACATTGCCAGAAGGCTCAACGCTGATTGACGGAGCAGAAACAGAAGTTTCAATTCCTGCAAATGGCAGCAAAGTCATCTACAAAACTGTGGCGATTGGTCAGCCAGTCGAAGACGCTCAAATCGGCGTCAGTATCGAAGGCGAAGGCCTGCGCGATGCGATGATGCAAGACGTACAAATGTTTGACCGCGGTTTCCCAAGAGAGATTTCATTCTCAGGCAAGAAGCAAGTCGGTAATTATGCCTTTGAGCTCGTCGATCTCGTAGCAGGCTCAGAGAAACTTGCAGTGACGGTTTTCCCAGATGCAAGCGCAGAGATCATGAGCGGCCTCGAAGGCATGCTTCGCACGCCAGGCGGCTGCTTTGAGCAAACATCGAGTACGACCTTCCCCAATATTATGGTCTTGCAATACTTGCAGCAGGCAGGACAAAACGATCCGCAAATCGTCCAAAAAGCGCAAGGGTTGATCCGAGATGGCTATAAGCGTTTGATTTCATTTGAGACATCTGAGCAAGGATTTGAGTGGTTTGGACAAGCGCCAGCACACGAAGGTTTGACGGCATATGGTTTGATGGAATTCATCGAGATGAGCAAAATCTATGATGGAGTCGATCAAGACATGATCAAGCGCACGACTGATTGGTTGCTCTCGCGCCGCGATGGCAAAGGCGGCTTCAAGCGCAATGCACGTGCGCTGCATTACTTTGGCTTGACAGATGATGCGACGATGAGCGCGTACATCACTTGGGCGTTGACAGAGGCAAAGATCGACGGACTTGAGAAAGAGATCGAAGCGAGCTACAAAAGCGCACTTGCGAGCAAGCAGCCATATATCATGGGTCTTGCAGCCAACACATTATTTAACGTCGGCGAAACAGCTAAGGCAGAAGAAGTGCTCAAACCACTCATGGCGGCTCGCAAAGACAACACACTTGAACACAAGCCTAAATTTCATACAGCGCCAGGCTCAAAAGGAAGCGCATTGACAATCGAAGCAACTTCACTCGCTGTCATGGCACAGGTCAAATCTGCAAAGACTGATTACGAAGCCACAAAAGACATGGTCAATTGGCTCCAAGAGCAGCGCAGCGGATTTGGTAGCTACTCAAACACCAATAGTACGATACTCGCGCTTCGGGCGATCGTTGCTTACACGATGTACTCCAAGCAGACACAAGAAGATGGCAGCTTTACGGTGAGTATTAATGGTAAGCAAGTCGCTCAAAAAGACTACAAAAAAGGACAACGCGGCAAGATTATTTTAAATGAATTGGAGCAGCATTTACAAGCAGGTAAAAACACGCTTCAAATTGCATTTCCAAATAATAAAACTCCGCTTCCATTTGCTACAGCATTGACTTACAATTGCCGTAAACCAAAAGCCGATTCTGAGAGCGTCATTAAACTCAAAACCGAATTTGAAGATGCGGATATCTCAGTCGGCGAGACATCTCGACTTACCACGACAATTACAAATACATCTGCTGATCCGCAAGCAATGACGATTGCGATTGTCAGTATTCCGGGCGGCATGAGTGTACAGCCCTGGCAATTAAAAGAGCATCAAGAAAAAGGCATCTATGACTTTTATGAATTAATAGGAACCAACGTCGTTTTCTATTATCGTAAAATGGCGGAAAATGAAATAAAAACTGTTCATCTTGATCTTAAAGCAGATATTCCAGGTCAGTACGAGTCACAAGCATCGAGTGCATTTTTATACTATATGGCCGAGCACCGCGATTGGTCAAAAGCACAAGCCGTGACCATCACAGCAAAACAAAATTAAATGCAATACAAGTAGTGATTGTATAAGTGGAGGAGAATGTCTCGTCGTACGTAGTATGGCGGGGCATTTTCTTTTTAGACAATTATAAATTGGGGCTGCCCTCGCTCCGCGAGGTCGGGCTGTCCGCAGTACGGTAACCTAGCTTTTTTTGCTATAATTTACCATGCACTAAATACATGGTAAATTATAGCAAAAAAATCCGCTTCGCTCATTACACTCGCTCGCGCTGCTCCCATCCCTCAGCTAAAAAAGTACTTATATTTAATAGTCGTGAAATACTTAGCAGCTTTATTTATTTTCTTGTTGTTGGTTTTTTCATTCTTATCTGTACTTGCAGGTGTTTTCGGATGGAGTGAATATCTAAAGCCAGAAAATCGAGGCTCTACAGGGGATTGGATTTTTCGTAACCCTCGAAAACGATCAACCCGATTCTTTTATATTTTGTTAGGCAGCTTTTTTTGTGTTGGCCTTTTATCAGAGTTTATTTTTCATTCTAAATCTATGACATTTAGCATAGTTATCTATCTAGCAACATTATTTACCTCAATTGCATTAATTTATGCAGTTTCAATCAAGAAAAAATAAACTATTCTTCACAAATCGGAATCTCGAAAGTTCCTGTCAAGTTTGTATTCGCATCTAGAAAAGAAACCTTGCCTTTGAGTA
>JAHDHF010000267.1 GCA_020631455.1 Saprospiraceae bacterium | reverse complement strand
AAGGCACTGGCTTAGGCTTGCTGCTTTGTAAAGATTTAGTAGAAATGAATCGCGGCACGATACGCGCTATTAGTGAATTGGGAAAGGGGTCGAGTTTTGTTTTCTCGTTACCACAAACAGCAGTTTAGCTTTTTTGCTAATTGAAGATTTGAGGAAATTTCAGCCGTTGGACACTTATAAAGCGTCCAACGGCTAATTAATCTCACGTCTCATATCTCACATCTCATATCTAAATTAAATATGGCATACAAAATAATGATAGTCGAGGACGAGGAATTGATGGCGGATAAGATGGAAATGCAAATTGACAAACTCGGGCATGAATTATTTGCAGTAGTGGATAATAGCGACGACGCTCTGGCTGCCTTGCAAGACGAACAACCCAATCTCATTCTGATGGATGTAAATATCGAAGGCGAATACGATGGCGTGGAACTGACCGATATGATTCATCAGCAATGGCCCGTACCTGTGCTTTTCATCACTTCCTTGCATGATGATGCGACCTTTCGACGCATCAGCCGCACCAATCCTGTGGGTTATATTATGAAACCTTTTTCGGATGCTCAACTAAAGCATTCTATTGACTTAGTGCTAAAGCAATTAGCCATGACCCAACAAGCACAAGATGCCCAATACGAAGTACAAACGAATACAAGCAAAGAGACAGAGGAGTACATTTTTATTAAAAAACGCAATCAATTGGACAAAGTAAAGATTACCGATATTTTCTATGTAGAAGCCGACGGACGCTACTGCCAAATTTATACTCAAGACCAAAAATACCTCATTCGGATGTCGCTCAAAGCTATCAGCGAACGCCTCGACCCTAAAGCCTTTATCCAAACTCATCGCAGTTTTATCGTCAATATGCACAAAGTCAAATCTGTGGACTTGGAAAATGATGTTGTGGTGCTGGAAAGCATGCACGTCCCAATCAGTCGGCGCGAGAAAGAGCGGGTATTGGAGACTTTGGATTGGATATGAATTAGCTATGATAACATCTTATAGAGCAATCGTACGAAACGCTAACGCGCCTCTGCGTTCGATTCAAGAATCATACGTTCAAAAATATTGACCAAAGCCTATAACAAAGCCTCGACGTTCGGGATTTTTGGTATCAATTCCATAATCAACACGCAGAATGGTATTGAAAGCGCGTTTGTAAATCAATCGAATACCACCGCCTACAAAGTTTTCAATGCCTTTCGCACGTACCAAATCAGCGAGTTCTCCACCAGGTTTGCGCCAAGTTCCTGTATCCATGAAGCCGACAATTTGACCTGCCAAAAGTCGAGTATCAAACACCTGCTGCCGATACTCCAAATTCAAAATCAAGGCTGCTGTACCACGCTCAATGCGATTGCCCGAACCTCGAATATTGACGTAGCTATCTAGCACAAAAGGGGCAAAGGGCGTATTATTATTAGTAGCGATACCTAATCGGAACCGTGTTGCTAGATTGTTTTTTGATTGAATGCGCTTGAAGTAGCGTGTGTCGTTGAGGAAGATATGAAA
>JAHDHF010000266.1 GCA_020631455.1 Saprospiraceae bacterium | reverse complement strand
GGCTGAGGGATGGAAGGTGTTGTCTGAACGAGGCGCAGCCGAGAGAGTGCCGGACAGCCCGACCGCGCGCTGCGCGGGCAGCCCCAAATAAAGAAATCCAATAATAGACGACAAGACTTGAAAGAATAAGCCGATACATCCGTGCTATTTTTGTTGAATAATCCAATTACATGAAATTCGTTTATACAGCATTGCTTTTGTGCTTGAGCCTGTCAGTATCCTCGCAGCAGACGGTCGGTTTATTTGATTATCAATCGAGTACTGCAGAAGGCTACACCTTATTCAATCCGATTTTTACGCAGAACACTTTTTTGATTGATAATTGCGGGCGCATAGTCAATCAATGGGATTTTGCTGAGCGGCATGGCGTCTCTGCTTACTTGACACCGCAGGGCGATTTGCTCCGCGCAGCTCAATATGCCGATGTGCCAAGTCCAGTCTTACGTGGAGGGGGAGCAGGCGGCCGTGTGCAGCTGGTCGATTGGGATGGAACGATCTTGTGGCAGTTTGATTATTCGCAAGATTTTTCGCATCGTCAGCATCACGATGTTGAGCTATTACCAAATGGTAATGTCTTGGTCCTTGCTTGGGAATACAAAACAGCGTTTGAGGCAGAAGCAGCTGGACGCGATACTGCATTGCTCGGTACAAATGGTTTGTGGCCAGAGATGATTATCGAAGTTGAGCCTACTGGCGCGACGACTGGCAATATCGTTTGGGAATGGCACTTGTGGGATCACATTATTCAAGATCGCGACGCTAGTCTTCCGAATTTTGGATCGCCTGCTGCAAATCGTGGCAAACTGGATATCAATTTTGTCGGAACACCTGATACGGAGATCGCAGATTGGCTACATGCAAATTCGATTGATTACAATGCTGCTACTGATGAGATTCTGTTGAGTTCGCCGTACTTGCATGAAATCTATATCATCGATCATAGTCAATCGACGGCAGCTACTGCTGGTGCGGCAGGCGATTTTAAATGGCGCTGGGGAAATCCGCAAGCTTATGGCAGCTCCGAGCCGCAGCAGCTGTTCTTTCAGCACGATGCAAAATGGATATCTGATTCACTCGATAATGGCGGCAAGATCATGGTCTTTAATAATGGAGAAGGTCGGCAGCCAGTTGAGTACTCGAGCATTGATTTGATCGCACCCATACGAGGCGTATCAGGAAATTATGCTGTAAACTCCTCTACAAATACGTTCATGCCGCTTGCTTCAAGTGTGTTGTATCAATCAAGTCCGACTACTGATTTTTATAGCAGCTTCATCAGTGGAGCACAGACTCTTGCTAATGGAAATATCCTCATCTGCGAAGGCGATGATGGTCATATATTTGAAGTCGATCCGAGTGGCAATACAGTTTGGGATTACGTCAATCCAATGACAAATCTCGGCCCTTTAAACCAGGGAGACCCAATCCCAAATGTCAATCCAATACGTAAAGCGAATATCGTTTTTCGAGCAGAAAAATATGATCCGAATTTCTCGGGTTTTGTCGGAAAAGACTTGAC
>JAHDHF010000102.1 GCA_020631455.1 Saprospiraceae bacterium | reverse complement strand
CGGCCGAGCGAGCAGCGAGCCACGAAGCACAACCCTGAGTAGTCGGGGTAGCGACAGTACCGAGTATACTCGGTACGGATGGCCCACAATTATCATCTTCTAAATGTCAATGAGAGAGCCGACCTTTGTGCTATGCCAAGACGACCATCTCAACAGAGTGATTATCAAACACCGCCCGATACAATCCGCCTCAATAAATATGTGGCGAGCACAGGCTTGTGCAGCAGACGCAAAGCTGATGAGCTCATAGCTGCAGGACATATACAAGTCAATGATGCTGTCGTGCTCGAAATGGGCTATCGTCTCAAAGCAAAAGATGTCGTCAAATACAAAGGAAAGGTCATCAGCCCCGAGGTAGAGAAAGTCTACTTGCTGCTCAATAAGCCGAAGAATGTCGTCACGACAGTCAGCGATGAGCGCGGACGCACGACAGTACTTGACATCGTCGATGGCGCTGTCGAGCAGCGCGTCTATCCAGTCGGGCGGCTCGATCGCATGACGACAGGCTTGCTGCTGATCACAAATGATGGCGACCTCGCCAAAAAGCTCACACACCCAAGCCACGAAGTACGCAAAGTTTATCATGTTATCCTAGACGAACCTGTGACTGACGAGCATCTCAAGCAAATACTCAAGGGCGTAACGCTCGAAGACGGTCTCGTGCCAGTCGACAGCATCTCACACGTCGAAGGAAAAACGAAACATGAAGTCGGCATCACGATTCACTCGGGCAAAAATCGCGTCATCAGACGCTTGTTTGCTTCGCTTGGCTATCAAGTCGTCAAACTCGATCGGACGATGTTTGCAGGCTTAACAAAAAAAGGGCTGCCTAGAGGCAATTTCAGAATGCTTGAAAAGAAAGAAGTCATCATGCTCAAGCATTTTACATCGTGAAGCAAGCGATGATTTTTGCTGCTGGTCTCGGTACACGCTTGCGGCCATTGACGAATGAAAAGCCAAAAGCACTTGTAGGAGTGAATAATCGGACGATGCTCGATCACACTTTGTCCAAGCTAGTAGATGATGGTATCGAGCGAATCGTCATCAATGTGCATCATTTTGCTGATCTCGTCATCTCACATCTCGAAGACTCAGAGTATGATTGTGATCTTATCATTAGTGATGAGCGTGATGAGCTACTCGATACTGGCGGCGGTCTGAAAGCGGCTCGTGAGGCTTTTGATCTAACAAGCCCAATACTCTTGCATAATGCAGATATTCTGACGACGCTTCTGCCGACTCAGCTTCTAAAAGTATGGGAAGCGACTCAACCGCTGACATTATTGGCTGTCCGTGATCGTAATTCTTCTCGCAAGCTCCTTGTCAATCAAGATGATGCGCTCATCGGTTGGCGAAACACCAAAACGCAAGAGACGCGCTGGTGTACCCAAGAAGATGCGAACGCAAGCGAAGTCGCATTTAGCGGTGTGCATGTCGTCTCGCCCGAATGGTTTGATCGCTGCCAAATGGATGGCATCTACAGCATCACAGAATCGTATTTGCGCTTAGCGACCAATCATCGCATCGAGATCTTGCGACATGATACCGATGCGTGGTATGATGTTGGCAGCTTAGAAAAGCTCAAAGCCGCAGAAGCTGGCTGGAATACATGAAGCACATTTTGATCATCGTTGGTAGTCTTTTACTTCAAGGATCACTCCTTGCTCAAGGCCATTTTACGATGACACCAGAGCTTGACAAAGCCTACACACTGAGTTTTGATCTCCGCCTTGTCGAAGCCAATCAACTCCTTGACCAAGCTGAGATCGACGATCCTGACAATGTGTTGATCCCGTACATTCGCAATTATTCTGCATTCCTGAGAGCGATCGTCACAGACGACAAAGCTTCCTTTGATGCCTTTGAAGCCCAAAAGAAAGCAACTCTCGAAGCGATCAAGACAAACGGTGATAAATCATCGCCTTATTATAGGTATTGTCAAGCGGAAGTTCGACTTCAGTGGGCGATCACACGCGCGAAGTTTGGCGAATATATCGGTGCGCTTCAAGATGTGCGCAAATCCTACAAGCTGCTCAAAAAGAACGCAGAACTTCATCCCGAATTCGTCGCGAATAAAAAATCGCTCGGTGTCATACATGCGCTTGTCGGCACTGTGCCGCCCAATTATGCTTGGGCAGCTAAAGCGATTGGACTTTCTGGCACAATTGAGCAAGGCTTAGGCGAGATCGAAGATGTTCTTCAATACGCCAAAACACATGATTTTGCATTTGAGGAAGAAACCGTTGTTTTGTACTCATTTTTGCAATTGCATCTCCGAGCGCAGCCAGACCGTGCTTGGAAAACGATTCGATCTGTAGGTTTCGATCCAAAGCAAAGCCCGATGGCTTGTTTTGCTATTGCAGGTGTCGCTCAGTATAGCGGTCATACCGACGAAGCCATCAGAATTTTGCAACAACGACCACAGGGTGAGCAATATCTCGAGTTCCCATATCTCGACCTCATGCTTGGTATTGCGATGCTCCGAAAAGGCGACCCAAAAGCAGAACACTCAATCAAGGTGTTTTTGAAGACTACACGCGGACAGCATTACATCAAGCAAGCTTACCAACTGCTAGCTTGGAATCACTTGCTCAACGGCGATCAAGTTGGCTACACAACAAATATGAAGCTTGCTCGCCATAAAGGTCAGGCTGACATCGAGCCCGACAAAGCAGCGCTCAGAGAAGCTAAACGAAGCGACATGCCGAATCTAACCTTACTCAAAGCTCGACTGCGTTTTGATGGCGGCTATTCGGCAGCGGCGTACAAGCTGCTTGCAGATACTGACGAACATCTATCTTGGTCGCCGCGCGATCAGCTTGAGCGCATCTATCGGCTCGGTCGCATCAAGCAGCAACAAGGCAACAGCCGAGCAGCGCTTCGCTATTATGATCAAACAATTGCTCAGGGGAGCGATAGTGCGGCTTACTTTGCGTGTAGCGCGGCGCTCCAATCAGGTATCATCAACGAACAAGAAGGCAATCTTCAAGCAGCAACAACAGCATTCAAAATCTGCCTCGATCTCTCACCCGATCAATACAAATCAGGCTTGCACCAAAAGGCAAAAGCTGGTTTAAATCGCTTGAAAAAGAAATAGTGAGGGCCATCCGCTCCTCACGCCGTTCGTCGCGGTCGCTACCCCGAGTACTTAGGGTTGTTCTTCGTGGCTCGCTGTTCGTTCGGCCGCTCAGTTTCACTTCGCTTCTGCAGCAAGCTGCACCACTTCGCAGCGTTTATCCGAGCAGACGTTTTGATAGCTTATGCTAGAGAAATTTACTTCACAATTATTTTTCATCGTGAT
This sequence comes from Saprospiraceae bacterium, assembly GCA_020631455.1. Lineage (GTDB taxonomy): Bacteria > Bacteroidota > Bacteroidia > Chitinophagales > Saprospiraceae > JAHDHF01. The sequence goes on along the minus strand of JAHDHF010000102.1, from coordinate 6,156 downwards.
ATTGCAATATCACGATGAATGTCAGTAAAATAGATTTTTTAAGCAAAATGAGCAGATCAATTGCCTAAACTGAATAAACTCGATACGACAGTGTTTGCTTTCGGCGTAGGGATGGAAAGGGGCGCGTAGCGCTCATGAGCCAAAGGCGAATGATGAGTACACGAAACCCTGCACAGCCCGCCGCGAAGCGGACGCCCCTAATGTTATTCCTAATAACCTTTACTCAAATGAAAATGCACGATCAACAATGTCTTGCTGCTGCTGCATGTGGACTTTTTTAAATCCTGTAGCTGGTGATGCGCTCGACTTGCGTGCGATGAGACGGAGATCGTATTTGCGGTAGAAGTTGTTGACGTATTGCCATGCGCCCATATTGCTTGGCTCTTCTTGTACCCAGGCAAAATTGGCATTCGGGTAGCGACGTATCATCGCATCGACCTGATCTTTAGGAAATGGGTAGAGCTGCTCTAGGCGGACAATTGCTGTATCACTGCGTTTGTTTTGCTCTTTGTAGTCGAGGAGATCGAAGTAGACTTTGCCAGAGCAACAAAGCACTCGCGTGACTGCTTCAGCTTTTTTCTTGCTTCGTTTGTATTCGGCATCATCATAGATTTCATGGAATTCGCCCTTGGCGAGATCATCAATCTTAGAGACGACGAGTTTGTGTCTCAAGAGTGATTTTGGCGACATGATGATGAGCGGCTTACGGAAATCGCGCACGATCTGACGACGCAAAATATGGAACAAATTGGCTGGTGTCGTCAGATTAGCTACGGTGATGTTAAACTCTGCACACATCAATAAGAAACGCTCAAGGCGCGCGCTACTATGCTCTGGGCCTTGACCTTCGTAGCCGTGAGGCAAGAGAGCGACCAGACCACTATTACGCTGCCATTTTGACTCTGAGCTAGAGATAAATTGATCCCAGATGGTTTGGGCTCCATTAGAGAAATCACCAAACTGTGCCTCCCAAATGACAAGCGAATCTGGTGATGCCATAGAGTATCCAAATTCAAATCCAAGCACGCCAAACTCAGAGAGCAGGCTGTTGTAGATGTGGAAGTCTCCTTGCTTGTCGCCGAGATCGTTAAGTCGATTGTACTGTTCGTTGGTCTCAAAGTCGTAGAGGACAGCATTGCGGTGCGAGAAGGTGCCGCGCTTGACGTCCTGTCCGCTCATGCGCACGTCGCGACCTTCGAGTAGCAATGAGCCGTAAGCAGCAAGCTCAGCCATTCCCCAGTCGACCGAGTCAGCATCAAGGAATTTCTGCGTATTTTTTTGGATGCGTTTATACTTCGGCAACGGAGTAAATCCTTCAGGCGTTGTTTGCAGCTTATTGAGGATTTCAATAAGTGTTTCTTTTTTGACGCCAGTTTTTGGAGATGTTTGGATATCTGCAGCAGTGATTCTGCCTTTGAGTTTTTTCCAAGCAAGTTCTGGCTCTTGGTACTGATGCGGTAGCGGCTTTTGGCGCACTGAGTCAAGTCGATCTTGTAAGAATGACTTAAACTCTTTTTGCATCGACTCCGCCATTTCTTTCTCAATTGTGCCTTGAGAGATGAGCTGCTCAGTGTAGACTTTGCGTGGGTCTTTGTGCTTTTTGATCAGTTTGTAGAGCTGCGGTTGAGTGAATTGCGGATCATCGCCTTCATTGTGTCCGTGCTTGCGGTAGCAAACCATATCTATGAAGACGTCTCCATGAAATTCAGCGCGATATTCTGCCGCGAGCTGAATAGCAAAGACAACAGCCTCAGGATCATCACCATTGACATGAAATACTGGCGCTTTGACAACTTTGGCAACATCTGTACAATACGTCGAGCTGCGCGCATCATCAAAATCAGTTGTGAAGCCAATCTGATTATTGATGACGAAGTGGAGCGTACCGCCTGTGTAATAGCCATCCAGTTGACTCATTTGCACAACCTCGAAAACAATGCCTTGTCCAGCAATTGCAGCGTCTCCATGAATCAGTATTGGTAAGATTTTGTCGTAGTCATTTCCATACAAAATGTCAGCCTTTGCACGAGCAAAACCCTCGACAACAGGATTGACAGCCTCCAAATGTGATGGATTCGGCGCAAGCTGAAGCTCTACTTCTTTACCGAGTGGTGTTTTCATCTGCGACGAAAAACCGAGATGATATTTAACATCACCATCGCCAAAGGCAAGATCAGGTACAGCGAGATCTTCAAATTCATTAAAAATCTGATCGTAGGTCTTGCCCATGATATTGGCGAGTACATTTAATCGACCGCGGTGCGCCATCCCGATGATGACTTCTTTAACTCCTTTTTCGGCTGCTGTCGTGATCGCTGCATCAAGGGCCGCAATCGCAGATTCGCCACCTTCAAGACCGAAGCGCTTTTGAGCGACATACTTTGTCGCGAGGAAGTTTTCAAAAACAGTTGCGCCATTGAGCTTTTCAAGGATGCGTTTTTTTGTCTCTAGTGAATGTCCGTATCCTTGAGCTGGCAGCGATTCAATTCGCTCACGCAGCCACTCTCGTGGACCATATTTTTCAAGGTGCTCAAACTCAAAGCCGATATTGCCTGCATAGATGCGCTTGAGGCGAGCGATGATCGCTTCGAGCGTAGCGCCAGGCATTCCGATTGCAGATCCAGCATAAAACTCACTTTTGAGATCTGCATCAGTCAAACCATAATCCGCAAGATCGAGGTGCGGCTTGCGGTCACGGCGCTTTCGAATTGGATTAGTCGTCGCCAGCAGATGGCCACGCTCGCGAAAGGCATCGATCAATCGAAAGACCGACAGCTCTTTTGGCGTAAAGGCATCAGAAGGTGCTGATGAAGCAGCACCTCCATTTTTGGCAGAGTATTCAAAGCCTTCAAAAAATGATCTCCAGCCGCCATCGAGCGATTCAGGAGCTTCGAGATATTGATTGTAGAGCGCGTCGATATAGCTTGGATGCGCGTTGGATATGTACGAAAAATCAGTCATAAGACAAGGTCAAGACGAGCCAAAATTGCTCTGTACATGCGAATATCTACAAAATGCAGCGATGGCACACATTTGAGCAGCAATTGCTGAAAAAAATCTCATTTTTTGATTGATTTGGGGCATCCGCTGCTCTGCAGCGGCGGGCTATTCGGCAGCTCGCTATTCGCTCGGCCAGCCTTCGGCTGTCTGCTATCCTCCTGAGAAGTCGGGACGCACTGCCTACTATCCCTATGCCGATGAGCTTTATCGAATTTTATTTGCTATTTCATTCATTCTGTCGATATTGAGATATGGCTACAAAAGAACAAATCGAAACCGTCATCCTCAAGCGCAAATGGTCATTCTATTTACTTGAGCTTCTTGTTGTCTTTTTGGGTGTGACTGGTGCATTTGCATTGTCAGAATGGTCAGACTCAAGGCGTGATGCAAGCGCAGAAATAAGCGCACTCGAAAGCATAAAAGTTGGCCTCGAAAAAGATCTTGAAGATATCGAAATCAACATCCAAGCGCATGAAGGCGGTATACAGGCGATAGATAGTGTAATGGCTTGGATAGGTGGGCAGCCTGCACCAGATTCTATGGGCTTTAATATGTACCTTATTTTTAGAGACCTTATCTCAATACAAAATAGCGGCCCGTATGATATGCTCAAATCAAAGGGGCTCGATATTATTCAAAATGATAGTCTCCGCTTTCAGATTATTGAAGTCTATGATTTTCAAATGGAAATACTTGAAAAACTAGAAGAAGAGTATCATTCAAATCAATATCATAAAAACTACTACAAAACTATTCTCGAAGGCATAATTGACTTCATAGAGTTTAAACCAACAGGCGGAGAATATATAAGTACAAAAAGCATGGACAAACGAACTCGAAAATTGCTTTTGGTCTATTTAAATGACATAAAATTCAATCGCATGTTCACATTGTCTCAATACAAAGAGACGCAACTGAAAATCGACAATCTTATAAATAATTTAGACGCCGAACTCAAGCGACTTTAATAAATGATACGCGAAGATTTACTACATTTTATTTGGCGTACGAAACGCTTTGATGTCAAGCAGCTCGCTACAACGAACGGAGACAAAATTGAACTTTTAGATTGGGGACAACTGAATCATGATGCTGGCCCTGACTTTTTAAATGCAAAAATTAAAATAGGAAACACGATCTGGGCTGGTCAAATAGAAATGCACCTCAAATCAAGCGACTGGAATAAGCATAATCACTCATCTGATGCTGCTTATAATAATGTTATTCTACATGTAGTCTATGAGCACGATGAAGACATAATAACTCAAAGCGGGCATAATATTCCTTGCATGGAGTTAAAGTCTCGAATAGATGCGCCGGTTATTCAAAACTATCGAGAACTTATGTCTTCGACTGCACGCATACCCTGTGAGCCGCTTTTTCAACATGTACGAGAATTGCATCGTGATTTATGGCTAGAACGAGTCCTTGTCGAGCGACTTGAACAGAAAACGAAATTTATACAGCAACTATTATCTACTACAAAAAATGACTGGGATGAAGTGATCTATATCATGATGGCGCGGTATCTCGGTATGAAAGTCAATGCCGAACCAATGCAAATGCTCGCAGAGCGGGTACCATTAAAAATACTTGAGAAACATCGTGATCAGGAAAATCAAGTAGCAGCACTTTTATTTGGTGCTTCAGGATTACTAGACATTGCAGAAGAAGATTCGTTTGTCAAGTTATTGCAGCGCGAATGGAATATTCTAAAAGCAAAATATTCAATAGAAAAATTACCTTCTACAATCTGGAAACGCCTTCGGCTCCGTCCTGCAAATTTCCCAAGCGTTCGAATAGGGCAGCTTGTATCACTTATTTGTCGCGAGTCGCGCATGATGCGATTTATACGAGAGCAAAATTCAATTCAAGAGCTGAGAGCTTTATTTTTAATAGAACCAAACGAGTATTGGAAGACTCACTATTCATTAGGAGAAGCATCTGCGCCTCGCAGTAAAAAACTCGGCAAACAAGCAGTCGATACAATTTTAATTAATGTCGTCGTACCTCTTTTATTTCAATATGGTCGTCTTCGAAATTTGGAATCAATGTGTGATCGAGCGTTTGATATACTTCGTGAGCTGCCCGCAGAGAACAATAAAATAACACGCATTTTTTCTGACCTTAATTATCCTATTCAAAATGCGCATAGTTCACAAGCAGCATTGCAACTACACAAATCATATTGCTTGCCTAAGAAATGCACAAACTGTGGCATCGGGCAGCGTCTCATACAAGGATTACAATAATCAAGTTAAAATGAACTGTATCTTGTAATCATTCTTTCAACTCTAATTCAATTTATTTTACGATGAAGTATTTTGTAATCGCGCTTTTTGTTGGACTTTTCTCTTCCTTTGGCAATGGCCAATCTTTGGATGATAACTCTACAAAAAAAATGGCTGCAAGCAAAGCCATCCTTGCGGAAGAGCTGCTCAAAGGAACGATTGATGGAACGAATTGGAAATTTGAATCTGGAAATGCCTTTGGGTTTGAAGGTCAAGAATTAAAAATTCAGCTGCTGAGTTCTACCCTTGAAAACATAAAGCCTTGTGATCGACAAGAGGTCTATGATGAAATAAAAATAAATATTTCAATTCCTTTCGAAAAAGGATCACATGATGATACTCAGATAAACTTAAATTATTTGAGCTCTGATGGAAAATACAACTGGCTCTCACATGTCAAGGGAGACATAGACATCATGAAGGTTGGCGATTTTATATATGGATCTCTAAAAATCAATCACGCCTCTGTTGATTTGGAAGGTGATTTTTCTGTGCCGCTTTGCTCTGTTTCTGAAGATGCCAACCTTGAACAATCTTTAGCTGGAAATATCGGTGAAGAAAAATGGATATTTAAACAAGGCTATGTTAAAAAGAAAATGTTTGGTAATGGGGTCGAGATAAATCTTGGAAATAAGAAAAGTGATAAAGCGTGTAAATGGTATTATATCGGACAGGTTTTAACAATAGAATTAAATGATCTCAAAGTCGGGCCGATGGACATTTTTAGTGTCATGCTGCATAGCGCTGAAACTGAAGGCTCTCAAACACTGACGACAGGTAAGGGTGAAATATTGTCTCTTGAAAATGGTGTACTCAAAGGCAAGGTTTCTTTTCTAGATGCGAATACAAACTTGACAGGAACTTT
>JAHDHF010000101.1 GCA_020631455.1 Saprospiraceae bacterium | reverse complement strand
AGCAGTGCCATGCTTTCTGAAGTTTCCATTGGTTCTGATGTTGTCTCCTATGAGTCAGAATTATCAAAGATGGCTGAAAAGAATAACGTTGAGATCATCGGCCTTGAATCTGCGAGCTATCAACTCGCTATTTTTGATAGCATCCCATATAAAGAGCAAGCAGAAATGCTTGTAGCTGCACTTGATGATGATGGCAGCATGGGTATGACTGCATTCAATCAAATGATGGATAGCTATCAAGAACAAAATGTCGATAAGCTCTACAACTTTATCAAAGATGAGAGCGAAGGTCTAGGTAAATACAGTAAACTTCTACTCGAAAATCGGAATAGAAACTGGATACCAGTCATCAAAGAAGAAGGCAGCAAAATGCCAACGTTCTTTGCTGTAGGTGCTGGACATCTCGGTGGCGACATTGGCGTTATCGCATTGCTGCGCCAAGCAGGCTACTCTGTGACACCTGTCAAAATGAGTATGAAATAAACTATTCGCTTTCATAAAAAAGCCTCCTAGATTTTTTCTTGGAGGCTTTTTTTTATGAAAAATGGAGCCGCTTATCTTGCAAAGAATCAATTCGCAGCATTTTATAATCTCGAATGTAATTCTGATATACTCGCCATGGTGCTTTATGCCCTTGACTTGGCATATCTTTTTTGGCACGACGTATATATCCTGCATCCAAATCAATGAGCGGCAACGGATATAATTTATCTTCAATCACTTTCGGTTTGACTACTTTATATTTTTTTGCTTCCATATAATTTAACAAACGAGAAAAATATTCGCTTGTCAAATCACTTTTCAATGTCCACGATGCATTTGTATATCCTACAAAAGTGAGTAGATTCGGTAGTTCACTGACCATCATTCCTTTGTACACAAATTGCTCGCTCAAATTAAAAGGCGTACCATCAATTGAAATTTGTACGCCGCCAAATGCAAGCAATCGCAAACCCGTTGCTGTTACAATAATATCAGCTTCTAGATGTTTTCCAGATGTCAATTGAATGCCAGTTTCTGTAAATTTTTCAATATGATCCGTAACAATTTCCGCTTCACCTTTTCGGAGCACTCGGAATAGATCTCCATTTGGAGCAATACAAAATCGCTGATCCCAAGGATTATAATGCGGCTCAAAGTGCGGATCAACAGGCACATCACCAAGCTTCCGTGCAGCTTGCTTTACGATATATTTTTTTACACGATCTGGATATGTCTTACAAAACCAATAAAAAATAATTGAGAACAAAATATTCTTCCCTCGGATAAGGCTATGAGCAAGTTTGCTCGGAAACCATCGCTTTAACTTTGCTGCAATTTTATCTTTATTTGGCAAAGCACTGACATAGGTTGGTGAGCGCTGCAGCATCGTAACGAGCTCAACTTCCTTTGCTATTTTAGGAACAATTGTAATTGCAGTAGCTCCACTCCCTATGACGACTACTTTTTTATTTTTTAAATCAAGATCGGACGGCCATTTTTGCGGATGAATAAGTTGTCCTTTAAAATTATCTGAGCCTTTAAATTCTGGTGAATAGCCAGAATCATAATTATAATATCCACTACAATTTAAAATGAATTGACCAACATAAATGGTCTCTTCTTTTGTTGTTGGATTGATTGCTTTGACAAACCACTTTTGCTCAATACTATTAAAATCATACGACAAAGCTCGCTGCTCATAGCAGATATGTTTTTTGACATCATATTCGTCAGCAGCTTCATTGAGATATTCTAAAATAGAAGGCGCATCAGCAAATGACTTAGGATTTTTCCATTCTTTAAATGAATATCCAAATGTGTACATATCAGAATCCGAGCGAATACCTGGATATTGAAATAAGCTCCACGTCCCTCCAAGCTGCTTTCGAGATTCGAGAATGACATAAGACGTATTTTTATTTTTACGCTCTAAGTGACAAGCAGCCCCGATGCCTGACAATCCTGCTCCAATAATGATGACGTCGCGTTCTATCTGCTTCATGGTCTATTAAACGCCAAAGTACAATAATTGATGAATACTAAAATGAGGGGCTGCCCTCGCTGCGCGAGGTCGGGCTATCCGGCACTCTCTCAGCACCATTGAATCAAGTTTCAATGGTGCTGAGTTCAGACAACACCTCCTATCCCTCAGCCGGCATCTGTTAATCTCAGGGATGGACAAGCGCTGCGAAGTGGTGCTCAGCAGACGCCGAATAGAATGAGGCGGCCGAGCGAACAGCGAGCCACGTAGCTCCTCCTGAGAATTCGGGATAGCGACCGCGACGAGCTTGCTAGGAGTGGATGGCCCAAAATCTTCATTAACAGTTGATTGATGACAAGCGTTGTATTTTGAGGGTACGAACCTGACTCATTATGATACGTTTTTGGATATGTGTGCTTGGTTTTCTAACTGGAATAAACCTTTTGTGCGCTCAACAATTTGAATGGGCTTCTGAAGTTGTCAAAGTCTCCTCGGAATACCAAGACAAAGACTATGGTGGAATCCGAGTTCTTGGCCCGCCTAATAGCATGACAACACATGGTAGCTGCCGATTTGCTTGGGCTCCAAGTAAAGAATCCGGTGGTAAAGAGTTTGTGGAAGTGCGATTTAAAAATGCGATTGCTGTGCAGCAAATCGTCATCGGTGAGAGCTTGAATCCTGGCTCAATTACAAAAATCGAACTGATCGATAATACAGGCAAAAAGCATAAAGTCTACGAGGAGAAAAATCCAAAGGCGAGTGGATTCGGTGGTGAGGCAGAGTTCTTCAGACACTTGATGAAGCGTACTAATTATCGCGCTATCGGTCTGCGCTTGACTCTTAATACGAAGGCTGTTGGCGGAATGAATCAAATTGATTGTATCGGCATCAGCAGCAGTCGCGATCAGATGAAACCTGAGGTCAATGTCTTGCAATACAGCAACCCTGTGCCGCCACGCGAAAATCTCGGGCGGAATGTGAATGGACAGTATCCTGAGCGTTTGCCAATTATTTCGCCAGATGGGAACACCTTGTATTTTGCTCGTAAGCTCTCTCCAGAAAATATCGGCGGCGAAGGCGAAGATGATATTTATGTCAGTCAGCGAATGCCTGGCGACATCTGGAGCAAAGCACGCAATGTAGGCCGCCCTCTAAATAATGAGTCGCACAATTTTGTGATCTCAGTCAGCCCTGACAATAGCAAAATCTACTTGGCTAATGATTATAAAAAGCGCTCGCGTGATGGTGTTTCTGTAGCTCGTCGATCTGGAGGAGATTGGTCTAAGCCGACACTGATGCCAATCCAAAATCACTACAATAAAAACGAATTTGTCGCATATCACGTCAGCGTAGATGGCAATACGATGGTCATGGCTGTAGAGCGAGATGAAGGTCTCGGTGATCGCGATTTGTATGTCTCGTTTAAGTATGGCGATGGCGGCTGGAGCGAGCCCAAAAATCTCGGGCCAATCATCAATACGCCAGACATGGAAGCGAGTGTCTTCTTGGCAGCTGATAATCGGACTATTTATTTCAGTAGTGCTGGTCATTGGGGCTACGGCAATCTCGATGTCTTTATGTCGCGTCGCTTGGATGAAACCTGGACAAATTGGTCTACTCCAGTGAATCTTGGAAAAAAGATTAATACATCAGGAATGGATTATAACTATACGATTCCTGCCTCTGGGGAATATGCGTATTTCTCATCTGACTACAAGACCTACGGAATGTCAGATTTATTCAGGATCAGGCTGCCAGAAGAAGTGCGTCCTGAACCTATGACGATGGTCAATGTCAAAGTTGCTCCACTGTCACCACCAAGCAATCCGAATCAGCCGATTGCTTCTCGTCCTGCAATGAGTCAAGACAAACCGTCGGCAGAAGAACTCAAATATCTAAAACTGATTGGAGCAGTTGATTCGCCTATAGAAGCAAATGATGAAGGCGAAGCAGTCGTCCTAGTTCCTCAAAAGAAAGCTGACGATGTACAAGTCGAATTGCCTGGATATTTTGCAGTAACTGAGCCTGCTGATGAACAACCTGAAGAAATCGACTACGATGGTGATGATCCAGAAGTATTAGAAGAAATCATCGCTGCTGCGCCACCGCCAAATCCAACCCGACTCAAAGAGCAGCAAAATGATATTGACGACCTTCAAGCGAAACTGAACTCACTCAATTTTAATATCAGCGAGCTTGAAACTGAAGTCGAAACAGCTGCAATAAGTGCAGATGATCTTGACTTACCTGATCTGCCACCTGCACCAGTGAAGCCAACAGGTCAAGCAAAACCATTGCCTCAGTCTGAGCAAGCTGCTCCTCGTCCTACTCCAGCTCCTGTAGAAGATGATCCAGAACTTGCGGCATTGAAAGCAAAATTTAATCAGCATAATGATCTTCCACCTGCTGAAGAGTCTGTACCAACACCAAAGATCGAAACGCCACCGACACCTACTACACAAGAGCAAACTCAGCAAGCTAGTCAAGCACCAGCCCCACTAACGCCTCCAGCTACAACAGAAGATGACGCCGAACTCGCTGCGCTCAAAGCCAAGTTTAATCAACACAATGATCTGCCACCTGCTGATGCAGCGACTCCCGAGCCATCACTTATTCCGCCAGGAGATGATCAAAAACCTACATCATCGCAAATTCCCCCTGGTGAAGATCGTGCCCCGACACCAAGTGAAATTGGCCCTGGAAAAAGCCAGAAGCCGACTCCATCCGTGATGGACCCAGGCCGTGATCCTGAGCGCATGAATTTAGGCGAACCACAACCTGACAATCAGCCGCCAAGAAATCAAGCTCAACAGCCAACAACTGCTGATATTGATGTCGAAGCGATACGTGATGAAATACAACGTGATCTTACTAATGACATATTAAATGATGTCAAAGCTGATCTCAAACAATCGTTACTTGATGATGTACGAGCTGACTTGGAAAAAGAGTTGGAAAATGAACTCGAAGATGACATCCGTGCTGAGCTGCGTGATGAACTCAAAGATCAAGTCGAAGAAGATCTCCGCAAAGACTTGAAAGATCAAGTTGCTAATGATCTGCAGCCAGAACTCCGTGATGAAGTAGCAGCCTCATTGCGTGATGATATGCGCCCGCAAGTCGAAGAAGATCTCCGCAAGCAAATACGTGACGAACTCGCGGAACAAATGCGTAAAGACCTCGAAGATCAAATCAGAAAAGATTTGACTGAGCAGCTTCGTGATCCGATCAAAGAAGAGCTCAAAAAAGAGCTTGAACTGCGTCTCAAAAAGCAGCTTGAATCAAAATTGCGTCGCGAACTCGAAAGTAAAATGCGCCGTCAACTCAAAGAACGAGAACGCGAAGCAGCACTCGCGAAATCAAATCCAAATGGCAGCCAACAACCGAACGCTCCTGAGCGACTCGACCTTAATAAAGACATCACGCTTGTACCTATACAAGTCGGACAAATCATTCCGTTGAATAACATCTTTTTTGATGCAAATAAATACACACTCAAAAAAGAATCATTTACAGAATTAGAACGCGCACTTGCCTTCTTGAAAAGCAACGAAAATCTTATCGTCGAAGTGGGCGGCCATACAAACGGATTATGCTCGCATGAATTTGCTGAGACGCTCTCAAAAGGCCGCTCAAAAACAGTGAAGGAATATTTTGTTGATAATGGAATCCCTGATTGGAGAATTCAATTTAGAGGCTACGGTAAAACTGTACCGATCGCGGATAATAATTCCTCTGCTGGCCGCAAGAAAAATCAACGCGTCGAATTAAAAATTATTGAGATTAAATAATTGAGTTTGGCTGAGGGATGGAAGGCGTTGTCTGAACGAACGAAGTGAGAGAGTGCCGGACAGCCCGACCTCAATAAAAAAAACTCCTAGTGATTTTCTAGGAGTTTTTTTATTGAGGGCAGCCCCTCATTTTTTTTAATTAAGAATTCATCCGAATTAATTACACGGCTTTTGTTCAAATTCTTTTCCGTTGGTATCAATGTAAACGACAGCACCGCCTTTGATGACTTTTGCATAGCCATTGCAGATCGTGCCGAAATTAAGCGCATCAGAATATTTGTATGGGACGATGAGCTTCATTGATTTGGTCATAAAGCCCCATTTGCCATCGCGCTTGACTCGGGCGCGACCGTTTGCAAAACTCCCCGCTGATTGAAGTTGTGGCGAGTACAAGACTTTGCCATTTGTATCCATAAATCCGTATTTGCCATCCTTGATAATCACATGAATACCTTCGCGGGCAGCCCATTTTTTGTCAGGCGTTATTTGAGCGGTTGGAGCTGGCTCAGGCTTCGGTTCGGGTTTTGATTCTGGTATCGGTTCTGGCTTTGGTTGCGGTTTGGGATCAGCTTCAGCTGGTGTCGGGTCTGTCGGCTGCACGTCTTCTATCGGAGCTGGCTCAGGTCGGCTTGGTACTGGACGCTCGACATCTACTTTGAGTCCAAGATTTTCTCGAGTCGAATAGAGTTCTTCTTTGGTGCGCGTGACTTCTCGCGCGATGCGCATCGAGTCAATTGCATAATCCTGCCGCACAGGCACGAGATCTTCCATTGTTTTAATGAAGCGATCACGCTTGTCGCCTGTCGAGATCGTACGGCCACGATCGGCATCGCGATAGCGGCTATCGACTTCATTAATTTTGCGAATGACGTCTTGCTGCTGCAATTGTAGCCCATCGAGCTGCTCGCTCAATTGGATCACGCGCGCTTCTTCGCTTTTTCTCTCTTGGAGAAGATTTTCGTATTCGTTTTCTGCTTGATTGAGCAATGATTGATCGACATCTTCGTCAGCGCGCTCGAGCGCGAGTCGGTAGGCTACGATCCGCTCGTTGAGCGTATTTGCTCCGAGCAATTCATTTTGCAATCGCGCTTTAAATGTTTCGCTTGGTGTGAGTGATTCTGTCGCGAAAGGTCTAAAAAACAAAAAGTACAACAAAACGCAAAGCAAGCCGCCAAAGAGCAACCAAAGCCAAAAATTACGTGATTTTTTCTCTGGTTTTGCCTTGCTCGGTGTAACCGTAGATTCTTGTGCAGCAACTGACGTCGTCGTCGAATCAGTTGAGGCAATTAGAGTTGTGGAGGCAGCAACAGTCGTCGCAACTGGAGCCAAAGCGCCGACATTTGCCAGGCGAATACCTGCTGCTAGTGGAAGCTCTGTCGTGTCTTGATGATGCAGGAGCAAATTTGCAAAGCCAGTCGAAATATCTTCCTGCTCCATTAGATTTCGATTGCCAAGGATGATTTCGTCAATTGGCTCAAAGCCATCCCAAACAAGCATTTCGATGGCAGCTGCTTGCTGATCAGTTGGCTTGACAGAACGCATCAACGAATTGGGCGTAGTCGAAAGAATCTCTTGATTCATAGCGCGCAATTCTGCATGAAGCGTATGCGGCGTCGTTTGCTTCAAGGCTTTGCCATCGCGTATCCAAGCAGCACTACAATTGCCGACCCACGCAAGAGCTAAGCCCACTGGCGTCAAATGCGCAAGCAAAAAACTCACACCATCTTGACTCGGATCGAGAATATCTTCTTCATCTCGATACATTGCTTTGCGGCCGGCTTCGGCAGCATCGGCATAAAATGCTTCAAGCGTGGCATTCGTCAATTCAGTCTGGAACCGCTCGTAGCGATGATCTTCTATAAATACTCGGACGCCTTTTGCAAATGCACGCGCTGACTCGATGTCAAGCGGATTGGTCGCTTGCACAATGACAAACAATCGATCATCACCAACTTGACTCGCTGGCGAGGTCGCAACGCCGATACGCGGATCAGCTGCGATTGTGTATGTATCTATAAATGGAACTTGTTCTGTGTGGCTCATATCTCGAAAATCTCTAAGAAATTCGGCTGCAAGATACGTGTCATCAAAATTCTAGATATGAGTCAGAGATATTGGGGCTGCCCCTCGTTCGCAAAGCTCACTTCGGGTCGGGCTATCCGCAGTACGGTAGCCTAGCTTTTTGATTTCTATTAAAAATAGTAATCAAAAATCCACTCGCTCCGCTCGTGCTGCTTCTATCCCTCAGCCAAGAGATAAAAAAATGCAATCAAGATGATTCAGTTTTGAGTATTTGCCTAAGTTTTATTTTAGGTCGTTTGAAAATATTTACATCTCGACCTTTAATTATTTTCCTTCGCACATTTCTATTTCCATTTTTTGTTTTGTATTTCCAGATAAGTCCATTCCTCCGTTCAAATTCAAAATCTTCAAGGTTCATTGATATTTCTTTTTCATAGACTTTTCGTTTTTCTTTATTGTTTTTCGGATTGACTTTTATTGTACCATTTTCTACCCTTGGAAATTTCATGAGTCGCTTATGTTCTTTATTGTACACTTTGAGCGGGATAACTTTTGAGAGCATTCCATCTGGGTGCTCTACATAAATATTATAATCTTTTGTCCCTCTCATTGGAACTGTTGTAAATGGCACATCTATATCCAAATTAATACGCATACTAGAACTCAAATTGCCGCAAAAACTAAATATGTATGCTTGTTTAGTTTCGTCATATTTGATTTTCGCTTTTGATGATTGTCTCCAGTTGGCGTTTTGAATAGAACGTCTTCCTAAGTCAACATAAGCTCCCATACCTTCAATTTTCTTAGAAGGCATTTCAAAGGTGACGCAGCCATACATTCGTCTCCCTGACTCAGTCTTTATTTTCAAACTTAGCATCCCCGCAGATTTGAGCATTCCATTGCCTGAACGTGTCGAAGCTCCAGAGCACAGGATAGTCGTCATCGAAGTGTACTCTTCAAATTCAATTACGAAGCGATCTCCATCAAATTCTGTAAAGTTCTTTATGTCTGTCCCATTAAAAAAGAGCTTATTGCCGCTTGGAGCGATGACATTGTATGATTTTTTACTATCAAAAATCAACCAACCTGATGATCGTTCATCGCATTTGCAAGTTTGTTTCTTGAGCTCTACGATTTGTGTATCTGGAGCAGCTACTATCGAATCGATTATTTGCACAAGTTGTGTCGTATCTACTTCTAAGCTGACAAATTCGTTTATTTCATCTGGAGTTGAAACATTAGAAAATACTTCTTCGGGGTGGAAAAGAATTGTAATGTCAGTGCGACGATTTTGGGAGCGTCCTTGCTCATCATCATTTGTAGCAACTGGCTTAGAATAATCTAATACTTGTATTTGAATGAGCTGCGACCGCATTCCGTTTGCTATTAAATAGTTTTGGACGGATTCAGCTCTTTTTCGAGATAATGTTTGATTGTAGCTTTTGCTGCCGACATTGTCGGTGTGTCCTTCTATCAAAATTGCTTCGACATCATATGCTTCGCAAAAGGTGATGATTGACTGAAGGGTTGATTGATGTATTTCTGTGAGTTTGGACTTATCAGTCTCAAAATCAATTGTCCATTGTTGAGATGACTGCGCAATCAAGCTCGAAAGGCTTAGGCAGCTTATGAGTACGAGTAGAATTTGTTTCATGGGATTGAGATTCAATCAAAAAAGTAGATATTTTCTCAAGTGTTAATAAAATCCAAACAAAAATTAA
>JAHDHF010000100.1 GCA_020631455.1 Saprospiraceae bacterium | reverse complement strand
TACAAGGCGGATATTATTCATCACGATCTCGCCCATATTATTGCAGTCGAGGAAACTGTCTGACTTGTGATGATGCGCCAGTTCTTTTTTGAGCTGCTCTATTTTTTTTGTTTCGGAGATGGTGTCTACTGCCATACAAGCGATTAGCTGCTTGAGTCGCGTCATCGAGTTTTTAGCGCGAAGCGCGATCAATGATCGCTCCTCGAGTTGATATTGTTTGACGACTTCGGGCGAGAGTATTTTAATACCTAGATTAATAATTGGATTATTTTCCTTGAAATATTGCGGCAGATAAAAACTCTTCCAACCTTCAAATGATTGCTGATCAAAATCAATAGCGCGGATGCGATATTGATTGCCTTCGATATCGGGTGTGATATCAACGATGTAATTATATGATCGCATATCGCCGAGCAGTCGTACAAAGCAACGTTCATTAAATTTGACAAATTCTTTGGCGATACGAGTCTGATCAAAAATATCATCTTTGATATGATGACTAATAAAATCATCGCCCGGTACGCCCGCAATATGTTCTTCGACGATGGTCGTGCCATCGACAAGATAAGAGACCCAATTGGGCGAAAGCAGCCGCTCAAGCTCTAAGCCATAAATACGAGATGCGTCAATCCGTTTAATATAAAAGTGATCATAATTATCATTTATTTTATTAATAATTCTGATCCGAAATGGCTTTGTGTTTCCGAAAGTGCAAAAATCAATGCGCTCGACACGAAGGTGCTCGATCGCTTTAAAATCACCATCTGTTTTTAATAATGCGTAAATGCGGCAAAGCGCGGCATTGAGTTCTTCGAATTCGTGATCGTAGTAGAAGACTGACTCCCAGAGTGTGTCGTCACCATCATTGGCGATGAGTGGAATCGAAGACATGTAGCGGCTCAAGTCTTCGTATTTGATTGGGAGATCGGCGATGACGTCGTGCTCTACAAGATAATCTTGTAGCTGCTGCGATACTGCAAATGCTTGTTTCTTTTTGGATGGCTTGTTGCCTTTCATGGCGCAAAGATATTTGTCTTTGGCTGAGGGATGGGAGGTGTTGTCTGAACGAGCGCAGCGAGAGAGTGCCGGACAGCCCGACCTGAATGAGCTAGCGAATGAAGGGCAGCCCCAACGAACTGAATTTAGTCTTGGATGATCTCGATATAGTGCGGCACATAAAGCGTGCGCGAGAGGTTTGCTTCTTGGAGCTCTCCTTTGACGAAAATGTAATGCTGAACATCAGGATCGGTGATGAGCAATTGATCGTTTTCGAGTGTAAAAATGTCTGCTTGGAAGTGGCCTTCTTTGATACTGTATTCGAGGCTCAGCTCTGTGCCTGTGAGTTGCGAAACCTGTGTTTCGAGTCGGATCGTAGGACTGAAGGTGCGTTTGATCTCAATTTTGTCAACGAGATCGACGTAGATTTTGAGTTGTCCACTCCAATCCAAATGCTGTGTAATGGCTTGTGTACGTATCGGTGGCTCGACGCTGGTAAACGCACTCAACGAGAAAAACGCAATACAAAGAACAAGATATGAGAGTGAGCTTTTCATGGAATATTGTCGCAGTTAGCTGCTGCGATATACAAACGCTAATTTAAGAAGAAATCGTGTGTAAACAAATTGTTAAAAGCTGCCCGCTTACCTTTGTCGCAAGTGGCTGGACAATCAATACCTGAAGGCAAGAGCATTTATTTCGTCTCCGATATTCATCTCGGAGCGCCCGATGCTGCTACGAGTCGTGATCGTGAGCGAAAGTTTGTTGCTTGGCTCGATCAAATAGCTGCTGATGCTCATGCTTTGTATATCGTCGGTGACTTATTTGACTTTTGGTTTGAGTACAAGCGAGCTGTGCCCAAAGGTTTTGTCCGCACACTCGGCAAACTTGCTGAACTCCGCGAAAAAGGAATCTTGATCTATTTCTTTGTCGGCAATCACGATATGTGGATGTCGGGCTACTTCGAAGAAGAGCTTGATATTCCAGTATTTCATGAGCCGATCATGCATCACTGGAATGAAATCGGATTTTACATCGGACACGGCGATGGTCTTGGTCCTGGCGATGGCGGCTACAAATTTTTGAAGCGCATTTTCAGACATCCAGTTTGCAAGTGGCTCTTCGGTAAGCTGCATCCAGACTTTGGGATTTGGATCGCTAATGCGTGGAGTAGCCGTAGTCGTACACACACAACAGAAGAGCAATGGCTGGGCGATAAAGATGAATGGCTTGCGATTTATGCTGAGAAAATGTCTTCACTCACAGATGCTACGTATTTTGTTTTTGGGCATCGCCATTTAACGATTGACTTACTATTAAGCGATCAAGAAAGTCGATACATCAATTTGGGTGAATGGTTCAATACTCGATCCTACGCAGTATTTGATGGCACGAATTTGTCAGTAGAATTTTACAACAATCCAAATGCACAGATTCATCCATAGACTGTTTTTGCTCTTTACAGTAAGCTTCATGCTTGTAGGAGCTGGATTCACACAACAAGACTGGCAGCTTGTAGATTCGATCGTTTTGGATAAAGCTGAAGTAATCGAAGCGCATATCGATCCGCTTGGTTCGCTGTATATGGTGACAAGCAGTGGCATCATCAGCAAGTACAATCAAAGCGGAGTCGAGCAGTTTCGCTTTACAGATCAAAAGTATGGTGAGCCGACATGGATAGATGTCAATGATCCGTTTTCGATTTTAGTTGCTTACGTTGATTTTGGAATCATCATCGAACTCGACAATCGTCTCTCAGAAGTCCGCATTATCTCATTGCCAGAATATGGTTTGACCACTGTTCGCCATTCTTGTCGAGCCCTAGATGGCAATCTTTGGGTCTACGATGATATCCAAGAAGTCATCAAAAAAATAGATCGGAATACTGGTCGCGTTTTAGCACAGTCTGGTATTTTGTATGATCTCACCGAAGGCGCATCCGAGCCAGTCAAGATGCGCGCGACTCGCAGTGGCTTATTGATTTTAATGTCAGATCGCCAGCTTTATATGATGGATCCCTTCGCACAAGGAGCAGCTCCATTCACACGAGTTGATGAGGGCGTCCATTTTTTTGTCAATCAGCGCGCCCCATTTTTACTTCGTGGTTCGATGATGACGACTGTCCGCCCAGGCCTCCGCACTTGGAATACAGTTCAGCTTCCTCAAGCAGCGACTTGGAGTGCTCAGTTTAAATCCTATCTGTGGCTCCTTTCTACGAGCGGAAAATTGTATCAATACAAATTGAAGTAAAAAGAGAATAAATGTGGGCCATCCGCGCCTGCGGCACGGTCGCTATGCTCCGTGGCTCGCTGCTCGCTCGGCCTCAGCAAGCTGAGTCTAGCCTGTCGGCTACCACTTCGCAGCGCTTGTCCAAATGTTTAGTAAAAAAAACAGCCCAATACGATTTACAAATCATATTGAGCTGTTGCAGCTTATTAAGCTGAAATTAAAAAGCGATTACTGCTTGCTTGCTTTAGTACGGATGACATCGCCTGATTCATTACGAATCTCGATGAGGTAAACACCAGCTGTCCATGTCGCTACACCAAGATCAATTTGATCAAGACTTGCGTCAATTGCTTGCTGCAATACTAGGCGGCCAGTCACATCATAAACCGAAAGAGTTTTTGACCCTTCTATGCCCGTCGGTACGATTGTCATGACATCTTGAGCAGGACTCGGGAAGACACTCACCGCACCACTAGTGCGTGGATAGGTGATGCTGACGACTTCACTGTATGTCGTTGTACCATCAAAATCGACTTGCTTGAGACGATAATAGGTGATGCGATCACTGCTATTGAAGGCAGCATCAGCATAGCGATATTGTTGCGGCTCGCTCGTCGTGCCTGCTCCATCTAGAGTTGCGACTTCTACGAAGTCAGAAGCAAATTCACTGCGACGCTCTAGGACGAAAAAGTCATTATTGAGCTCTGTCTCAGTTGTCCAGCTCAAAATATTTTTACTGTCTTGGTGCATACCAGTAAATGTTGTCAACTCAACAGGCAAGAAACAATTTGCTGGAGGAGATACAACAGCAAATGTCTGCTGACAACCAGTTGGTCCTACAGTAATCGTGATATCAGTACCCGATGGAATATCAGTCACAGTGTACGTTCCTCCCGTTGTTGTAGCAGGAGCTGTACCCGCTGTGCTAGATGCTGGCACAGAAGCTGCATTGCCAGCGAGGATTGGATTCCAAGCGCCGAGATTGACATTGACAGTTGCGCTGTACACAGTAGAGCCTGGTCCACCACAATCTGTAGAGCCAAGTGTGATCGTTGGTACTGCGTAGACATCCACGATTTGACGCTCTGCAACACAGCCGATTGGCTCTGCCGAGCGAATACGGAATGATTCAAATGTGTAGTCGATCTCATGACGACCGACACCAGCCGTAGCAGGTGTAAACGTAGCTGCATTGTCGTTCATCGTTCCATTGGCGACTCCTGTTCCTGAGAAATTACCTCCAAAAGTCTGCTCAACGAGCGGAGTGCTTGTGTGTACATTGCTTAGGGCGTCATTACCATTGCAGTCAGGATTATTGAGCGTGCCATTGAAGACTACTGTGCCTGATCCATCACGTACGATGTAGCTGCCATTGATGGCTGCTCCACCAAAGCAATCAAGTTCTAATAATCCATCACCATAACTATCACCAACCACAATCGTAAACGGAGCGTAGTCAAGATTCATTTGATCAGTTGTGACAGTTGATGTTTGATTGCCGCCAAGGAATGTAAACCGTGGATAGATGTACGTGAGTGATCCATCTTTATCGTAAATCGCTGCTACTTGCTCAGAGTCTGCACAACAATCGCTATTCATTTGGATTTCAAGACGGCCAAATGTTTCAAGCGGCGTAGCTGCGAGTGGATACGCTGTCGCATCAGTAACACAATATTCAGTTGTAGCAAGAGTTGTAAATGATTGTGCAGGCAGAACGACATCTCTTGTATCAGTACAAGCTCCAGCCGCTAGATTGATTGTAGTTGTACCTGCTGCTACACCAGTTAGAGTCACAGTCTGTGGGCTTGAACCGTATGTAAACGAGCTAGAGGCTGATCCAGCAGAAAGCGTGAATGATCCTGTCTGCGATTGATGCTCAATTGTGATTGTCAAGTCATACGTACCAGTTGGGCTACAATTCGTAGGAACAGCTTGAATGATTTCAGCACAATCACAGACACTGAGGCAATTAACAGTTGATAAAATACCATTGCCATAGAGTGTACTTGTTGTCGAAAAATCTACAGCAGCAGGATTAACAAACGGCTCCATGATATTATCGCCGGCTGGATTTGTGTGGCTGCACCCAAAATTGTGTCCAAGCTCGTGTGTTGTCGTCTCACGCATGGTATTACTATTGCCGCTAAATCGCTCGATCAACGAACATCGGATATTCGGACTGCAAATCGCATTGAGATATGCTAAGCCAACAACACCAGTTCCGCCAGAACAGTTGTCAATATCTTGTTCGGTCCAAATTTCAGCGAGATCATAAGAAGCTGTAAATCCGCCGCCGTTAGCCCAAGTACAAAATTCACTCAAAAGATCAGAAGCACAGATACTCGCTCCGCCGCCATTCGCAGTAGGCCATGGGTTTGTACCAGCAGTGATGACGACCGTTTCAGTTATATCGATGTCAATGTTATAGACAAAAGCAAGAGGATTTTGATAATCTGCTTCGACAAGATTGAGTATACCAGTCATGTAACTTGATGTAGCAGCGACAGTCCCAAAACTCGCAAACATTGAATTATCAGCTGCGAGTGCGAATTCAAGCTTACGACAGTCGAATGTCCCAGTGCTAGTAGCTAGACGAGCTTCTTGAAGATGCTCAACATGCTGATGACCATCTTTGAGATTATCTGCTCCACATTTGTATGGCTTATCGAGCTCGACTTGATCAGCTCGATAGACAGCATAATGATCGCCTCGTGCAAGGGGCAGCATAGTTTGCATTGACTCGATGAAGTAGCGACCATCTGCACGATCAAACATGATCGTCGTCAAACCATTAATGATATTGACTCGTACGTCAAGACCTTCAGAAGTTTCGCCTTTCATAAAAACGGCATCCATGATCTTGACTTCTGTACGCTGACCATTTGCGTCAAGTGCAAATGTCTTAGCATCTGGCGCGAGTATGTTGCTCTGTACAAGATCTAAATCAACGCGCCCAAGTGAAGGCACATCAATGCTTAGATTCATTGAGCTAGGATTGAGTTGTTGCAATCGAGCAGCATCGAGTTGAGTTATTTTGACAAGCTCACCACCAGAGAATCCATCATAAAGAGATAAATCATTGACTCGTTCTGCTTGGGCATCGATACGGAGCATTTCTTGCGCCTGTAGATTAAATACTAGACCAAGCAGTATTACAATCAAAGAAAGTGTTGGGTATAGTTTCATAGTTTGTTGGGATTTTCTACTCAAATGTAACTGTATATTATTCATTCTGTTGAACACAAATTTTTAGATTATGTACCAACTTATCTTTTAAAACATGGCATCTCCCTCACAGCAGGCTGTGAGGGTCGGGCTGTCCGGCACTCTCACTGCGCTGCTTGTAGCAGCACAGCGTTCAGACAACGCCTTCCATCCCTGATGCATCTCATAAGCGTGGACAAGCGCTGCAAAGTGGTGGCGCAGCAAGACTCAGCTTTACTGAGGCCGAGCTATCAGCGAGCCACGAAGCACAACCCTGAGTAGTCGGGGTAGCGACCGCGCCGAAGGCGCGGATGGCCCACATCGAATCAATCCAAAAAGCAATGAAATAGCTCGAATATTCGACGTACATTTGCAGCCCGATAAACGAATCGGATTCAATCTATTTTATTCATTTTTTAAACCTGATTCCTGTCATGAGTGACGAAAAGAATCTTGAAACAAACGCACCTGAGCCGACTGAGGCTGGTGAAGAGCTGCAAGCAGCGGCCGAGCAAACTGCTGAAACAGTAGCAGAAGCTGTCGAAGAAACTCAAGAAACTGTAGAGGCAGCTGTAGAAGCTCCAGCAGTAGAAGAGGAAGACGATCTCACACCTGAAGACAACACAATCGAAATCGAAGAAGAAGAAGCTGAGCCAGTTTCTCACGATGATTTTGATTGGACTGTAGGAAAGCGTGACACAACGCAGTACACTGCAGAAGAGACAAAGCACTTCACAGAGCTTTATTCAACGTCTTTAAATACTGTCATCGAGCACGAGCTGGTACAAGGTAAAGTCACCTCTATCACCAATAGTGATATCGTACTCGACATCAACTTTAAGAGTGATGGTCTTGTATCAAAGTCTGAATTCCGTGATATGCCTGACCTCGCAGTCGGTGATGTCATCGAAGTCTATGTCGAAGAGCAAGAAGATAAGCGTGGTCAGCTCCGCCTTTCTCGCCGCAAAGCGAAAATCCTCCGTGCTTGGGATGACATCTGCAAATCTTACGAAGAAGGTAAAGTCATCAAAGGCACAATCGTCAGCAAGACAAAAGGTGGTCTTATCGCTGATGTAGGCGGCCTTGAGACGTTCTTACCAGGTAGCCAGATCGACGTCAAGCCAATTACTGATTACGATCAGTTTGTAGGCCGTGAGATGGAGTTTAAAGTCGTCAAGATCAACGAAAAGATCAAAAACGCAGTCGTCTCACACAAAATCCTCATCGAGAAAGATCTCGAAGCTCAACGTCAAGAAATCATCAAAGATCTCGACAAAGGTCAAGTACTCGAAGGTGTGGTCAAAAACATCACAGACTTTGGTGCATTCCTCGATCTCGGTGGTGTCGATGGTCTTCTGTATATCACAGATATCTCTTGGGGGCGTGTCAAGCATCCGAGTGATGTTCTCGAAATCAACGATCGACTCAACGTCGTTGTCCTTGACTTTGATGACAACAAGAAGCGTATCTCACTCGGTCTCAAGCAGCTTCAGCCACATCCATGGGATTCACTCGGCGAAGAAATCAAAGAAGGCTCTACCGTCAAAGGTAAAGTCGTCAATGTAGAAGACTATGGAGCATTCATCGAGATTATGCCAGGCGTCGAAGGCCTCGTACACATCTCAGAAGTCTCTTGGAGTAACCAGCCAATCAATGCACATAAGTTCTTTACAAAAGGTGAAGAGCACGAAGCGAAAGTCGTCACTCTCGACAAAGAAGATCGCAAAATGTCACTCTCGATCAAGCAGCTTCTTGCTGATCCATGGGAGACAATCGCACAGAAATTCCCAGTCGAGTCACAGCACAAAGGTCTCGTCAAAAACTTGACACCGTACGGCGTATTTGTTGAGCTCGAAGAAGGCATCGGCGGAATGGTGCATATCTCAGACCTTTCATGGACTAAGCGCTACTCGCATCCATCTGAATTTACGAAAGTTGGCGAAGAGATCGACATTACGATCCTTGATATCGACAACGAAAATCGTAAACTCTCACTCGGTCACAAGCAGCTCGAAGAAAATCCATGGGATACATTCGAGACAGTCTTCCCAGAAGGCTCGTACCACGAGGCAACAATCGTCCGCAAAGACGATCGTGGGGCGATCGTGCAGCTTCCATACGGACTCGAAGCATTTGCTCCGATTCGCCACCTCCGCAAAGAAGATGGCAATCCTGCAAACGTCGATGAGACACTCCAGTTCAAAGTTCTTGAGTTTAACCGTGATGACAAGCGCATCCTTGTATCGCACACACGCTACCTCCAAGATATGAACAAAGAAGTCAAAGAAGGTGAGCGCAAAGAGCGTCGTCAAGAGAAAGACCGCGTCCGCAAAGCAGTCAAGAATACCAATACAAAAGTCGAGCGCACAACGCTTGGTGATTTGGCAGACTTGAGCGATCTCCGCGACCAGCTCAAAGGAGAAGAGTAATCACACTGCTTATCCAAACAATCAAGCCCTCGCTGCATCAGTAGCGAGGGCTTTTTTAATTTCTGCTGTACATTGAGATCAAATAAACAATACTCTTATGGGCCACCCCTCACTCCATTCTGTCGCTCGGGTCGCTATGCTACGTGGCTCGCTGTTCGCTCGGCCGCTCCTAGAGCATTCGCTCTACGTCGCGTCTAGCTTCGCTACCACTTCGCAGCGCTTGTCCAAGATTACTCTCTTGCTTGTAGCATTTGGATTTCTTATGTCAGGCTGCACAGAGTCAGCTCAAGAAGAATTTGCTTCAATTAGTCCTGAGGTATTTAAAGCAAAATTAGCAGCAACTGACAATCCGCAGATCCTTGATGTACGCACTCCGGGCGAGATAGCAGCCGGTAATATCAAAGGACACACAGCTCTTGATTATATGGATCTCAGTGAAGCAGAGTTCCTCAAAGGAATTGAGCAATTTGATAAAGACGAGCCCATTTTTGTGTATTGCAAATCTGGCGGACGAAGCAAAAAAGCCTGCTCACTCCTAGAGCAAGCAGGCTTCAGCGAAATTTATGAACTTGATGGCGGCTTTATATCATATCAGGAGTAGGATATAAAGTCTAGCTAACTGATCTAGTTTACATCATTTGATGAACTGTGTTAAAAACCAAGTGGTTTGTTGTTTTTTTCTTTTCGACACAGC
>JAHDHF010000265.1 GCA_020631455.1 Saprospiraceae bacterium | reverse complement strand
TCCGCCAAGCCCTTTGTTGAATATGAACGCCATTTTGGGCGATCAAACTTACATATTCAGCGTTTTCAAAACTTTATTGCTGAGGAAGGCGTCTTAAGAAACCTGCTTGCCGTTAACTGGTTTCAAACTCTCTCGCAATCCGATCATAAATTTGTAAGCTCATTATTTGGGCGCGTGCTCTACACAGACAATGTACAGCGCTCTATCCAAAATCGACCGCAATTCCTGAAGTATACAGAATTCATTGAAACCTTCTCCCCAAACGCCCATGCGGCAAGCCTAATAAATCGTGGTGGTGTGTCATCAGCATTGCCAGAGCAACTTACGATTGGAAATCGCAAACTCCAATCTGTTCAATCCGGCGATATGCCTTTGCGATTTGCGAAAATTCTTCCATCGGAAAAAGTTGCTAAAATCGTTGAACGCGTTAACGACCTTCCTGCAGAGAAGCGTCCTAAAGGGCTGGAAAGCAAACTTCTCAAACTGATTAAAGACGCAGCTTTGTCAGCCGAAAATCCGGCCGACTTTCCTCGATTACTGAGCACGTTTGAGTTTGCCTATGGGGATAATCCAGATCACGTCTCAGATCTTGCGAAGACGCTAAATTCGCTCCCTGATAATAAGAAGCCGGACGCATCTTGGCTGGATCATATTGACTTTAATGATCGCGTTTTGATTTCTTCTCTGTTCCGCCGAATTGATCAGCTTGATGATCAATTTCCCGCATGGATGAATGCGACGGGTCTTTCTGATAAAATCATCATTGGTAATCAAGATGAAGTCTACCAACTCAGCGAACCGGGACTTGTAGAGCTTGAAGAAAAAGCTCTGTTTGAAAAGATCTTAAACGGTGAAATTGCGCGCAGTGAACGCATCTTTAACGATGATGACGTTGAGTTCATGCCATCTGAGGAGTCTTTGAAAGTCAGCGGATGGTATAATGTTATCGGCAATAAAGATTGGCATTTTTCAGAGTCTATTCGTCTTAGAGATTATGAAGATGTCATTGCAACCGCGCACGATGTTGAGAAGCTCCAAAACCTATCGCCGACTTTTCGTATGTATGCGGCCGCTTGCGCAGCATTTTTAGGAAAGCCTATCTCAAAGCAAACCGCAAAACCTTTTATCGGCATACCTAGAGAGCTTATTGCGCAGTCCGGGCTACGCGCTGCCGAGCTTAAAGAAAATGCACAAAACGTTCTCTTCCGCCGTGAACTTGCCTCACCGGAAGGTTCACCTCGTGCATATTGGCTCAAGCTACAGCAGCTTGTTCGTGAAAGAGACCCCGACGCATTTGAAGGTGTGGTTGCTGAGTTGGGGAAAATTTACAGCGATATGAACATTCGTCATATACGTGATCGTATTTTGACGTTTGACACATTTCTCATCGATAAATTACCAAATATTCTGACTCGTATGTCAAGAGAACGGGTGGTATTTGGGCTACCCACGCAATTTGTCCTCGCCATGGCATATTGCACAATTAATACCGGACAAAATAATTTGTTTGGGCGTCTTTTAGAGGAACTTAAATCTCGCGATAATATGGCGCGCAATCTGTTCGT
>JAHDHF010000099.1 GCA_020631455.1 Saprospiraceae bacterium | reverse complement strand
CTACTGAAGAAGCACTTGTGTCAGCTCAATTTATTGAGACGCGCTCCAAAGAAGTGAAGCCTCGTCCAGACATTTTACGCGAAGCGCGACATCAGCTCAAAGGATATTTTGCTGGCAGCTTACAGGTTTTTGATTTACCACTCGCGCCAGTAGGAACAGACTTTCAGCATTCGGTTTGGAAGATTCTGAACCAAGTGCCATTTGCTCAAACGACGAGCTACGCAGCACTCGCCCAGCAGCTCGGCGGTAGCAATATGAGTCGCGCCATTGGATCAGCCATGCGTACCAATCCGATTGTGATCATCCAGCCTTGTCATCGAGTGCTTGGGCATGACGGCAAGCTCACGGGATTCGTCGGCGGTCTGCATCGCAAGCAAGCACTCCTTGATCACGAAGCTCGTATCAACGGCACTTATCAGCCAAGCATTTTTGATATACAATAATGTTGTGGGCCATCCGCTTTCTATTTTTCATTTTGATTGAAGTCCTTCCCTTTTTTTAATGGAAGGATTTAGGATGGGTAAAAAAATAGAAAGCGGTCGCTATGCTTCGTGGCTCGCTGTTCGCTCGGCCTCAGCAAGCTGAGTCTGCTCGTAGTACTCGCACCACTCCGCAGCGCTTGTCCGAAAAGAAATACTAAAATGTTGTATAATGAAGTTAAAATGATAGTTGAATGAATAGATACATAAATGAATTAAATGAAGGTCTTTACAACAGATTACTTGAAAATTGTGTTCTGTTCGTTTCAAACGAAACAAAGATTAATGCACAAGAATTTTCGTACTTTTTAATTCAAAAGAGGATTAAAGGAGTCATTGTTGATGACTTTAAAGATCAAGTAAATGATAAAAAAAGCCTTTTAGAGGCACTGCGTTATCAGATCGGTTTATTTGATATGTATAGCCTGAATTGGGATTCGTTTGATGAAGCTTTCAGTTTGTTTCTGAAAAACATTGATTATGGGGTAGCCATAATTTTTAAGAATGAATATCCTGAGCTATTAGATTTAGTTGAAGATGAATTGAAGATTCTTACTGAGTGTGTATTGAGGAATAATAAAAGCAATTCCCAAAAATCATTTTTACTTGTTTTCGATTGATTTTCACTTTTCTATGTTAATGTTTTGCACCTTTGCGCTATGATGAAACATCTCGAAACACATCAAGTACCGCAGCTTGATGCTCCAGTAAGATTGTCAGATTATGCTGGCGGCATATTTCAAGCAATCCCAAGTAAAAAGGGAATGAAAAAAGCCATTGAGCAAGGGCAAGTCAAAGTCAATGGAAAGCTTGGGCTGACAGGCACGTACATTAAAGGCGGCGAGAAGATTGAATTGTTTCAATCGAAAAAGAATAGAAAAAAGCCAATTCTCGAATTAACACTCAATGTTTTATTTGAGGATGATTTTCTCGCCATTATTGAAAAGCCAGCAGGCTTGGTTGTAAGCGGAAATAAATTGCGCACAGTCGAAAATGCGCTGCCATTTAATTTGCAACGGAGCAAGCAGCCTGATGCGCTGATGCGACCAGAGCCAATTCATCGCCTTGATTTTCCGACAAGTGGAGTGTTATTAATTGGGAAGACTTCAACAAGTGTCACTGAGCTCAATAAATTATTTGAGAATAAAGAAATTACAAAAACATATCACGCTGTCACGACAGGAAAAATGCAGCCTGCTTCTGGAGAGATAAATTCTGAAATAAAAGGCAAGAAAGCCGCTACTAAATATGAACTTATACAATCAGTTGACTCTGAAAAGTACGAAGTCATTAATTTAGTCAAATTAACTCCATCCACTGGCCGCCGCCATCAATTGCGCATTCATCTCGCTGAGCTTGGTCATCCAATCCTCGGTGATCGCGAGTATGGCATCGAAGGAAAAATAAAACTCGGTAGCGGCTTATACTTACATGCTTCAGCGCTTGAGTTTATTCACCCTGAAACAAAGGAGAATATTCAAGTAGAATTAGAGATGCCAAATAAATTTCAAAAGATTTTTTCTTGATTGTATTGTCATCGCGGAAAATGCAAAGCATTTATCCGCGATCCCACACATGATGTGTTTAGTTGATTAAAAAAGCGTTAGTAGTGTGTGTTATTGCGCGTCAAGCGCGCAATAACAAAGTAAAAATGGCTCAGGGATAGAAGGCAGCACTCGCGGAGCGAGTGGATTTTTTCTTTTCTATTAAAAATAGAAAAGAAAAAAGCTAGGTTACCGTACTGCCGTATAGCCCGACCCAATAAAAAAGCTCCTAGAGGATTCTCTAGGAGCTTTTTTATTGGGTGAGCCCCAAATTCAATATCAACTATCAAGAAATAGCTGATTTGATATTTTGCTCGATACGTGCTGAGATATTATTGGTGTCGGCTTTTTCGAATTTCTTGCCGAGAATGGATTCATAAAGCTCGATATAGCGCTCGCTGACGCTCCAGACAAAATCATCTGGCATCTCAGGAATAGCTTGTCCTTCTTTTCCTTGGAAGCCATTTTCAATCAACCATTCACGGACAAATTCTTTGCTGAGTTGCTTTTGTGGCTGACCATTGTCTTGACGATCTTGGTAGCCATCAAGGTAAAAGTAGCGCGAGCTATCAGGTGTGTGCACTTCGTCAATAAGGTAGATTTTGCCATCGGCTTTACCAAATTCGTACTTAGTATCGACGAGGATCAGGCCGCGCTCAGCTGCCATTTCAGTTCCGCGCTTGAAGAGTGCGAGTGTAAACTCTTCGAGTTGCTTGTATTCAGCCTCAGACACGAGACCTTGTGCTAGGATTTCTTCGCGTGTGATGTCTTCGTCGTGTCCGATTTCTGCTTTGGTCGTCGGTGTGATGATCGGCTCAGGGAATCGATCGTGTTCTTTCATGCCTTCAGGAAGTGGCACACCACACAAGACGCGGCCGCCATCGCGATAGGTGCGCCAAGCATGTCCAGTCAAATATCCACGCACGACCATTTCAACTGGATAAGTCTCGCAGGCTTTACCGATCGTGACGTTGGCATCAGGCGATGCTTCGACCCAGTTTGGTACGATATCGCTCGTTGCTTCGAGGAATGAAGCTGCTATCTGATTGAGGACTTGTCCTTTGTACGGAATCGCACGTGGCAAGACGTGATCAAATGCGCTGATGCGGTCAGAGGCGACCATCACAAGGCGATCGCCTACAGTATAGACGTCACGGACTTTTCCGCGATAGAATTTAGATTGTCCGTCGAGATTAAGGTTAGTCTCGCGGAGCGCGTGTTGAGTCGGATCGAGGTTTTTCATGGAGGAGAGAAAAGATTGGGGTGATTCGATTGCTGCTACACCGGGCAGCGATTTTCCTTCTAGAAGTTCGAGTAGGGCGCCGCCTCCAGTACTCACATACGAGACATCGGCTGAGCGACCTGTTGCTTTGAGTGCTGCTACGCTATCGCCACCGCCGACAAGCGAATAGGCGTCTTCGGCTGTCGCGTCCGCTACTGCTTGTGCGATCGCACGCGTGCCTTGAGAGAATTGCTCTATTTCGAAAACGCCCATCGGACCATTCCAGATGATTGTCTTTGCTTGTAGAATGACATCTCTAAAGGCGGCTTCAGAAATTGGTCCTATATCAAAGCCGCTGAAACCGTCTGCAATTTGCGCTGAGTCAGAAACAGAGACTTCAACATCAGCAGACATCGCTGACGCGACACGCGAGTCTTGTGGCAAATGGATTGTCGTGTTTTGTTCTTTGGCTTTCTGCAAAATCTCGCGAGCGAGATCGAGTTTTTCATCTTCTACTAGTGAGTTGCCTACTGAGCCGCCTTGCGCTTTGAAAAATGTGTAAGCCATTGCGCCTCCGATGATGACTTCGTCGCAGATGTCGATGAAGCGCTCAAGTATGCCAATTTTGTCGCTTACTTTGGCGCCACCAAGAATAGCGACTTGAGGCTTTTCGCCTTCAGACATGACTTTGCGAGCATTCGCAAGTTCGGCAGACATCAATTTGCCGAAACCTTTGTTTTCTGCTTCGAAGTAATCAGCTACGACTGCCGTCGAAGCATGACGACGGTGCGCTGTACCAAATGCATCATTGATGTAGACGTCAGCAAAATTTGCTAGGGATTTGGCGAGTTCTTTGTCGCCTTTTTCTTCGCCAGCTTCAAAGCGCGTGTTTTCGAGAAGGAGGATTTGGCCTCTTCGTAAATCAGCTACTTTTTGTTGTGCATCTTCTCCGATCGTATCATTTGCAAACTGTACTTCAATGCCACATACTTCAGTGACATGTTCTGCTACAGGATGAAGCGTAAATTTTTGACGATCTATGCTGCCGTCATCAAGGCGTTTTTTTTGTGGTCTTCCGAGATGCGAGCAAAGAATGATTGCTGCACCTGCTTCAAGAAGTTCCATGATCGTAGGGAGAGCAGCTCGTATTCGTGTGTCATCAGTGATTGTACCATCTTTGATTGGTACGTTGAAATCGACACGGAGTAGTACTTTTTTACCTTCTACGTCAAGGATCATGTTTCGTTATTTGATTGAAGCTGCAAATGTAGCAGTCGCATCAGCAAGTCTCGAAGAATATCCGTACTCGTTGTCATACCAAGTGACCAATTTGTGCATATCTCCTTGCTTCGATGTTAATAAACTATCGATGATTGAGCTATGCGGATTGGTGACGATGTCTTTGCTGACGATTGGATCAGTTTCAAATTCGATTATTCCTTTATGAGTCGTCTGAGCTGCTTCCTTGAGAAGTGCGTTGATTTCTTCACTTGTGCAAGGCTTTTCTGTATCAAACGTTAAGTCGCACAAGCTGCCGGTAGCGACAGGCACACGAAAAGCCATTGCTTTGATTTTGCCTTTGACTTCGGGATAAACGATTTCAACAGCTTCTGCAGCACCAGTTGTGGTAGGGATGATGTTTTCGGCAGCAGCTCGCGATCTACGAAGATCTTTATGCGGCCCATCCTGTAGATTTTGATTGGCAGTATACGCATGTACAGTTGTCATCATACACGATTTTAATCCCCATTTTTGGTCGATCAGTTTGATGACTGGCGCTAAGCAATTGGTGGTGCAAGAGGCATTACTAATAATGTCATGATCGCCCGCAAAGACTTCCTTGTCATTGACGCCAATTACAAGTGTTGGTACACCTTCACTTTTTGCAGGAGCAGAGATGATCACGCGCTTGGCGCCAGCAGTGATGTGCTTGGCTGCTTGATCGCGTTTGCGAAAAAATCCTGTACACTCAAGTACGATGTCGATACCAAGTTCTTTCCAAGGCAATTGCTCTGGATCGCGCCGTGCAAAGACCTTCACATCGAGATTGCCTACTTGGATACTGTCATCATCATGCGTGATGACTTCGTTAAGCTTGCCATGCGAAGTATCATATTTGAGCAGATGTGCGAGTGAAGCCGTATCCGAAAGATCATTGACTGCGACGACTTCGAGATCAGGATTTTGGATCAGCTGACGAAACGTCAAACGTCCAATGCGGCCGAAACCATTAATTGCAATTTTAGTAGCCATAAGGAGGAAACTATAATGAGAGTGTAAAGGTGCATGACAAGTTCTGATTGACAAACTTTGATTCGATCAATGAAGTTCTCGATTCGTCCAAACTTTTTTTCAAAAAAGTGTTGCACAAACTTATGGCGTGCATATATTTGCGTCCGCTTAACCAAGCAACGAACAAATGGCCCGTTCGTCTAGGGGTTAGGACGCCAGGTTTTCATCCTGGTAGCAGGGGTTCGAATCCCCTACGGGCTACACAGTCTCTTCAGATTTCTGGAGAGACTTTTTTTATGCCTTTTATAAGGGGCAGGCCGCGCAGTACTGCTGCGGACGGGCTATAACCCTGAGTAGTCGGGGTCCGGCACTCTCTCCGAGTTTATTACAGTCACTCTGAGTTCGGACAACGCCTTCTATCCCTCAGCCGAATGCAGCTAACTATTTAATTAGTTATGAGAAAAAGCCCGAAGGGTTGAAATGATTTTAGTAAGTAAGTTTAATATAAGTTCAACGAAACCCCGAAGGGGTGACAGTATCACATTGCTGCGTCGGACAAGCGCTGCGAAGTGGTGCGTAGCAGATGCGAACAAAGTGAGCAGCCGAGCGAATAGCGAGCCACGAAGCATAGCGACCGCTGAGACCTTGAGCGAAGCCGAAAGGGAGCAGCGGATGGCCCATCATTATTTGTTTGTTTAGAACATTGTTGTCGCTTGTTTGTACTTTTTGTGCATTCGTGACAGACTATACCTTAGCTTCTGGCTATCTTAAAGGCAAAATGACAGACTCTTATTGAAGTGACACGTACGTTTTTGTTTTTTGTTGTGTTCTTACTCTTTTCTACTATACTTGAAGCACAAGTAGTCAAGGGGCGTGTCATCGATGATGATACTGCTGAGGGATTGCCATTTGCGAATGTGGTCGTGCCAGGGACGACGACGGGTGTAAGCACTGACCTTGATGGCTACTTTGAATTTGATGTCAAGGGAGGAAAACAAATCGAAGCATCTGCTATTGGCTACGAGTCTAGGACGAAGGATATTGTAGAAGGA
Organism: Saprospiraceae bacterium; assembly: GCA_020631455.1. Classification (GTDB taxonomy): domain Bacteria; phylum Bacteroidota; class Bacteroidia; order Chitinophagales; family Saprospiraceae; genus JAHDHF01. Next base: position 3,310 of record JAHDHF010000099.1, on the reverse strand, counting down.
CAGGAATTAAATTTTAGACTTGATCCTGCTGCATTAGAAATACAAGAGATCGTCGTCGTCGCTGGCGAAAATCCCGCCCACAGAATCATTCGGGGTATTATTAATAATAAAGATGAACTCAGAATGACGTCTGAGGCTGCTTTTCAGCGTGAGCAATATCGTAAAATTGAACTTGATCTGGCTGACATCGATCCGAAAATGCAGGATCGAAAAATATTAAAGCCATTCAAATTTATATTTGATAATATCGATAGTACAAGTGATGAGCGGCCGTTTTTGCCTGCTTATCTGATGGAGGAAGTCGCTGACGAATATTATGTCAATGGAAATAACAATCGAATAAAACGAATTCCGCGAGCTCGTAAAGTATCTGGTGTCGACAATCAAACTGTTGTTGATTTTATATCAACGATGTATGATGAGTATGATATTTATGATAATTACATAAAAGTCTTGTCAAAAAACTTTTCGAGTCCTTTTGCCAATAAGCCGTTCTTCTTTTACGAGTATTATTTAGAAGATAGTGTCATACAAGATAATCGCAAACATTATCGAATTCGGTTTAAGCCAAAGCGTAAGGGCGACCACGCTTTTACTGGAGAATGTATCGTCCGTGACTCAACTTGGGAAGTGACACGTGTGAATATGAAGCTTGGCCGTGATGCTGATGTCAATCTCGTACGTCGTGTGACGATATTCGAAGAATGGCAAGCGACTGATTCTGGCCGCTATGTTCCTTGGACTCGAAAAATGCTAATTGATTTTGATATTTTAAAATCAAAAAATGATGCTGGATTAATTGGTCGAAAAACAGAAACGTTTCGAGATTATCTTTTTGCTAAAGATGATTTAAAATCAATTTCTAGTGCTTATTCTTCTTTAGATGAGCGTGATCCTGATGTGGTTAATGCACTTGCAAAAGAAACTGATGATGCTTTCTGGGCTGAGACTCGCCATGTCGAATTAACGGAGACTGAAAAAGTTGTGTATCAGCTCGTTGATAGTATTAAAAATGTGCCAATCGCTCAGACGTATTCTAAAATTGTACGTGTACTTGCAACCAATCATGTCCAAGTAGGCAAGATTGAATTCGGGCCGATATTCGAGACCTTGACGTTTAATAACGTAGAAGGAGCACGAGTTGAATTTGGAATGCGTACAACAAGTAAGCTCAGTGATAAATTTCGAGTAGGCGGCTCGGTTGCGTATGGCTTTAAAGACAAGGAGATAAAATTTGCTGGAGAAGGTATTTATAAGTTTTCTGATTATCCAAGGAGTACAGTTGGATTGTCATATACCGATGATATCGATGTGACAAGTGAAAGCTCTGAAGAATCAGTAGGAGAGACAAGCATCTTTGCTGGATTGTATAGACGTCCTGTGCCGCAAAAATTATTACGCAAGCGCGAGATAAAAGCCTTTTATCAAAAAGACTGGGTCAAAGGAATAGGGAATAAAGTAACGGTCATTAATCGTCGCCTTGATCCATATAGTTACGTCGATGGTGCTCAAGGATTTAATTACAAGTATTATCCAAATCCTTCAATTTTAGATGAATTTGATTCTGTCGCTACTACAACAGAAATTGTCGTCTCTGCTCGATACGCTCCAGGAGTAAAACAATATCGAGGCACATTTGTACAGTCCGATCTCAGTAGTGATCAGCGGCCAATTATCGAATTATCATATACAGCAGGTCTTCCGAATATTTTAAACTCAGAGTATACATATCACAAGTTTCGATTGTATGCAACGCAGTGGTTTAACATAGGGCCGCTCGGTTGGTCTCGCTATCATTTTGAAGCTGGAAAAATTTTTGGAGAAGCACCGTTTTTATTTTTAGAAGTTCATCCCGGTAGCGAAACATATTTCATGCAGTTTGATGCTTTTAATACAATCAATCGCTATGAGTTTGCGAGTGATACTTGGGTGTCACTTCAATACACGCATCACTTTAATGGCTTCTTTTTAAACAAAGTACCACTCGTAAGAAAATTAAAATGGCGGACTGTCGTGTCTGCTAAGGCAATGTATGGAACCTTAAGCAGCCAAAATAGAGCATCTAATCGAGGCAATTTATTTGGAGCTCCCGGCAATACAACTGAAACATTTATCGGATTTAGAGCACCAGATCGAGAGCCGCTTGTCGAGGTCGGATTCGGTATCGAAAATATTATCAAAGTCTTCCGAGTAGACTTTTTGTGGCGACTCAATTACCTTGATAATCCAGAAGTTACACGCTTTAACCCAAGGTTAGGAGTTGATTTTAATTTTTAGGCAAGCTTTTCGACATATTTGCAGTGATGAAATACACTTCACTTCTATTGCTGCTTACATTATGTGTCAGCAGCCTTCAAGCAGAAATTTCTGTACGCGTAAAAGTCGATAATCCAACGACACGCGATGTTACCTTTCGATATATTGATGATCCGCTGACGCAAAATGGCCGCAAATTCACACTTGCGCTTCGTCCAGGCAGCAATGAAATCAACACAGTATTGAATATTCCAGGCGATCAAATCGTCACACTCGAATACGACCAGCTTCGTGTTCCGATTTATATAGCAAAAGATGATCGAGTCGATATTCAATTTGATGGTTCACAACCCACGACTTCAATACAATTTTTTGGTCAACAAGCAACTACGCAACAAGCACTGTATAGCTATGCGCTTAATGGGCATTTGCTTGAGAAGCAAGTCAAGATGATCGACGGATACTGTGCGATTGTTTTACCCGAAGGAATAAAGACACGAATCGAAGCGGCATCTTCTCCAAGCGCATTTTTTGATGAATTATATCAAGAGCGATCCATACTCGATAATGTCAGAAATACAAATACAAATACGAATCTCCCAAGCGTTGTCAGAAAATACATGAATGACCACAGCCAATATGCTCCAGCTGCATGGGGAATTGCATATATCCTCCATTGGACTGGACCGATCAGTCGCGATGATGCGCAACAGATGATGCAACAACATCGGAGCATTTTGCAAACAACAGATTTAAGTGGATATAAGTCAGTAGCATTTGACCAATATGCGCGTGCTCGGCTTCGATTGTATGATTATATCAATCCGCTTAATCACGATGCGCCCGTTTCATATTTTGATCATGTTGACAAGATTTTTTCTGGGCAAGTCGCTGAATATGTCAAAGCAAGAATCTTTTTTGATGCCAAGCAGGGCGGCGATAAAAAACTCGTTCGGTATCGTTTTGAAGGGTTTAGCCGCAGCGTCACAAATACCAAGTATCGTGATTTTGTTGTCAAGCATTTTAATCTTTCGCCAGACGAAGTGCCAGACGC
>JAHDHF010000264.1 GCA_020631455.1 Saprospiraceae bacterium | reverse complement strand
GCGCAATCGGGGGCAGCCCCACATCATCATCCACAATCACACAAACAAGCTGCAAAAAAGTCATCAATTCGCTGCACATTTGTAGAGGCGCATGAGCGTTATTCATCTTGTCTAAATACTCTACAAATGGCAACTATGACTCTAGAAGGCTTCATGGAAGATGTGAAGCAACGCAACCCCAACGAACCCGAATTTCACCAAGCAGTGCATGAGATTGCAGAAGTGGTGATCCCATTTATCAATGACAATCCCAAGTATGCTGATGCAGATATTTTGCGTCGCATTGCTGAGCCAGAGCGCGTGATTATGTTTCGAGTGCCGTGGATCGATGATGCAGGCAAGATTCAATTTAATCGCGGCTTCCGTGTGCAGATGAATAGCGCGATCGGGCCATACAAAGGCGGCTTGCGCTTTCATAAATCAGTCAACTTGTCGATTCTGAAATTCCTTGCCTTTGAGCAAGTGTTTAAGAATAGCTTGACGACGCTGCCGATGGGCGGCGGCAAGGGCGGCTCTGATTTTAATCCAAAAGGAAAGTCAGACAACGAAGTCATGCGCTTTTGCCAGAGCTTCATGACTGAGCTGCAGCGCCACATCGGAGCCAATACAGATGTTCCTGCAGGCGATATCGGCGTCGGCGGTCGCGAGATCGGCTTCTTGTTTGGACAGTACAAGCGCATCCGTAATGAATTTACAGGCGTCTTGACAGGCAAAGGATTTGATTATGGCGGAAGCCGCATCCGTCCAGAAGCGACTGGCTACGGACTTGTCTACTTCGTCGATCACATGCTCAAGGAGCAAGGCAAATCATTTGAAGGCATGACCTGTACCATCTCAGGCTCGGGGAATGTCGCTCAATACACCTGCGAAAAAATTCTCGACCTTGGCGGCAAAGTTGTCTCGATGTCAGACTCGAGCGGCACGATCCATGACCCTGAAGGCATCGATCGCGACAAGCTCGAATACATCATGGAGCTTAAAAATGTCAAGCGCGGCCGCATCAAAGAATATGCAGCCAAGTACAGCAGCGCGACCTATCACGAAGGCCAAAATCCGTGGTCGATCGCCTGCGATGTCGCCTTGCCGTGCGCCACACAAAATGAACTCGATGCTGACGACGCGCAAGCACTCGTCAAAGCAAATTGCCTCGCTGTAGGCGAGGGCGCCAACATGCCGTGTACGCCTGAGGCCGTCGCTGTCCTTCAGCAAAATGGCGTGCTCTACGCACCAGGTAAAGCCAGCAATGCAGGCGGTGTCTCGGTGAGCGGTCTTGAGATGACACAAAATAGCCTTCACTTATTCTGGACGCGCGAGCGTGTCGACGAAGAATTAAAACGCATCATGTCAGACATCCACGAGACTTGTGTCAAGTACGGTCGCGATGGCGATACAATTGATTACGTCAAAGGCGCTAATATCGGCGGCTTTGTGCGCGTAGCAGATGCGATGCTCGCTCAAGGTGCAGTGTAATTTTTAATTTATTTTGGGCCATCCTTTTTCTATTTTTAATAGAAAGAATAGTCATTCTATTTAAGTCCTTCCCTTTTTTAAGGGAAGGATTTAGGAAGGGTAAAAAAA
>JAHDHF010000263.1 GCA_020631455.1 Saprospiraceae bacterium | reverse complement strand
TTAAAGAGGAGCTTTCTGCTGTGCAAAAGTTTAGAATTCGCTTTGCGAAGGTTTATTTTTTTTGCTACGCAAAAGTTTAGATTGCTGCTACGCAGCGTTTAGATTTGGCAGAGATGAAATCCAGTATTGAACTGCTCCTCAACAATCTAACCCAGTTGCGAAGCAAGGTCATTAATCATTGTTTAGATTGCTGTTTTGTAGCGTTTAGGTTCGGCTGTTGTAAAATCTAATATAAAACTACCTCTCCCGACAATCTAAACTAGTTGCGCAGCAACGTCTAAGCGCTGCGTAGCAGCAATCTAAACCATTCGCAAAGCGAATCTAAACCCCTGTAAACCAGCTATTCACAATATCGGCCTCTACTTGATTCCCACTTTGATGGACAAATTCATTAGTACTAAGGTGGTATTCATACTCTTGACTCCACGCCTGATGATGAGCAGCCAATGCTTGGATCGCTTCTACGATATATCGGATTTCATCATCCGTCATGACAGGGTGGATCGAAAGGCGTATCCATCCCGGTTTTTGGGAAAGATCACCAATGCTGATGCGATTGGTAATGGACTTCGAATAATGCTCATCGACATTTAATAGATAATGGCCGTAGGTACCTGCACAGCTACAGCCTCCCCTTACTTGGATGCCGTATCGGTCGTTGAGCAGTTTGACACCCAGATTGTAGTGCAAGTCTTCGATGTAAAAAGAAATGACACCTAAGCGCTGTCTTAGATTATTGGCTAAAATGTGTAAGTTGTCGATTTTGTCTAAGCCTTCCCAGATGATGCCAAGCATTTCTTCTTCGCGCTGGAGCATCTTGTCGACCTGCATTTGTTCTTTGAGTTGGACGGAGAGGGCGACTCGTATAGTCTGCATGAAAGCAGGGGTTCCTCCATCTTCGCGGGCTTCAATTTCTTCGATGTATTTATGGCCGCCCCAAGGGTTTGTCCAATCAACTGTACCGCCTCCGGGGCAATCAGGGATTCTGTTTTTATACAATAAAGGATCAAAAATCAAAATACCCGTACTACCTGGTCCCCCTAGGAATTTGTGCGGAGAAAAGTAGATCGCATCTAAGTGTTCAAGCGGGTCGCTAGGTCGCATATTGATATCAATGTAGGGAGCAGAGCAAGCAAAATCAACAAAGCAAAGCCCATCGTGTTGGTGCATGACCTTGGCGATAGCGTGATAAGGAGTTTTGATACCTGTTACATTGGAGCAGGAGGTGATCGCTGCTATTTTTATTTTTCTTTTAGAATGCTCGTCTAAGAGTTGTTCTAAGTGATTTAAATCCACTAGTCCTTCATCGGTTGGATTGATCACTTCAACATCGGCGATAGTCTCCAACCAAGAGGTTTGATTGGAATGATGTTCCATGTGTGTCACGAAAATGATGGGACGCAGTTCTTTAGGCAACTCGACTAAGGATCGGTATTTTTCATGGATTTTCAATCCTAGGATGCGCTGGAATTTATTGACCACACCTGTCATGCCCGAATTGGAAGAAATCAAGACATCGCTATCCCTAGCCCCGACATGCTTTTTGATGAGGTGCTTTGCTTGATGATAAGCGATGGTCAT
>JAHDHF010000098.1 GCA_020631455.1 Saprospiraceae bacterium | reverse complement strand
TTGCAGTTGCTGAAGCAGTAACGGTACATACACATCCATCACTTACAGAAGCAGAAGCTGTTGTTGAGCAGCCATTTGCATCAGTTACTGATACAGTATATGATCCAGTAGGAAGACCTGTAGCAGTAGCTGTCGTTTGGGTAGGAGTCGTATTCCAAGAGTAGGTGAGTGCTCCAGTTCCACCAGAAGCAGCGACAGTTGCCGTACCGTCATTACCTATACAAGTTGTATTCGTACTAGTTGCGCTAGCAGTTGGTGATGGTGCTAAACCAATCGTAACAGTTGTTACATCAAAACATCCATCAGCTCCTGTTACTGTAACTGAATAAGATCCAGCACACAAACTAGTCGCAGTAGCGGTTGTTTGATTTCCAGCATTTGCGTCCCAATTATATGTAAGTGGTGCAATTCCTCCAGAGACTGAAACCGTTGCTGCACCACTACACACGGTTAAGAAACCGCAATTGTTATCATCAATAATTGAATTTATTGATGCCGAAATTGTACAAACACAACCATCACTTACTGTTACATTTGCAGTTGTTGAACAACCATTCGCATCAGTTACTGTTACAGTATATGATCCTGTAGGAAGACCTGAAGCAGTAGCTGTCGTTTGGACAGGAGTCGTATTCCAAGAATAAGTGAGTGTTCCTGTTCCTCCAGAAGCTGAAACAGTTGCTGTTCCGTCATTCCCTGCACAAGTTGTATTGGTACTTGTAGTTGACGCGGTAACATCTGTGACTGTTACCGCATTTGTTATTGTAAGCGTATCAGCTAAACAATCATTAATTGCAATCAGAGTTACATCATAAGATCCTGAGGCGGCATATGTTACACTTTGATTTTGCGAAGTACTCGATGTCGGAGTACCGCCTGGGAATAACCATTCATATGTCAGGGCATCAGTCGATGTTGAAGCGAACGAAACAGATTGCCCAATACAAATTGTACTTGCTATTGGTGTAAAAGAAGCAGTAGGTTGGGTTCCGAGTATAGGCAAAATAAGATGAGAAACATTCAATCCCCAACTGCTTGCATCGTTGTAATTAAACCAGCCGCCACCGCCGCTCCATTGTTCCCAAGCAGTACCTGGAGTTGTTTCTGGGTCTGCATTCGTGATTAGACCTATAGTATCACCAGCGTATGTGTAGTCAATGCCAACAAAAAAATCTTGAGAAGCAGGAATATTTACAGGTGTAGGAAATTCTATGTAGGCAAGATTTCCGCCGCTGCTTAATAAGGCAACAATATCAGAATACAACACTGGTACAGACGCTAGTACAGCACCAGGGGTTCCACCAGTTCCGTCCCATACATTTACATCAAACGTATTTCCTGGAGCAGCTGAATGTGCTGCACCAAAGCCGATAATTGCCCCTTTGATCGAAGTATTACTTCCTCCATAATCAAAAAAATCAGCTTTTGAGACATCCCCATATCCATTGTGGCCTGATACGTAACCCCAATTATCTGATGCGTATAATGTTGGTGTATGTGTTGCTAAATCGTAATTCGAAATTGTATCACAGCCAATTGAACAAGCATTATCTACGACTACTGTGCTTGTCGAAGTACAAGCAGCAGCATCTGTAACCGTAACTGAATACGTACCAGCAGCGAGACCTGTTGCTGTAGCTGTTGTTTGAGCAGGTGTTGTATTCCAAGAATAGGTGAGGGGAGCGGTACCACCTGTTGGAGTGACCGTTGCAGTTCCATCATTCGTTGCACATGATTCCGATGTTGCTGTGGCTGTTGAAGCTAGCAAACAACCTGTTGTATTACAAACAGTAGAACTTAATAATGACAGACGTCGCGGACTATTATTCATGACTACAATCATTCTTGCTTTCTGATCTTCTGTAAAGATGTTCATACAGGCATCAAAGGAATAATCCATGTAATTTTCTACCATATCATTTACACCATCACAAGTTGTTGTATTTGGACAACCATTACTTGATGTTTGCTGCTCAGGAGTATCTGCACAGAAGTCGTCTCCACAAGTTGCATCACCCCAAATGTGACGTAGTCCGAGCCAGTGACCAACTTCATGTGTTGCTGTTCGTCCTTTATCATAAGGGGCTGACAAATTAAATGATCCACTACCAGGAGCGTCAGATGTACCAAAGAATGGTGCTCCTATAACAACACCATCTGTATTTGCGGCACCTCCATTGACTGGCATTCCTGCAAGACCTGAACTACTCGGAAATTGTGCATAGCCTAGGAGACCTCCTTGCAAATTCGCTACCCAAATATTGAAGTAATTATTTGGATCCCATGAGGTTGCTGGCTTTATAGTATTTTCAAAATCCGTATCGCTGTATTGAGCTTGACCATAATTGACACGATTAACTCCGTCAGTAGGGTTGCCACTTGGATCTATTTGAGCCAAACAAAACTCAATCTCTGAGTCAGCACCTGCTGGGTGAGTATTATATCCTGGCGTTCCGAGTATTTTTCTAAAATCTTGATTCAGTACATCTATTTGAGACTGAATTTGAGCTAATGACAAATTCTCATTTGTACCTACAGGATCACCATCGTGTACAATATGGACAACAACAGGAATTGTCAAAATCGGCGGTAATGAAGCACGTTGCTGCTGAACGGTTTGGAGTTCTTGACTCATCCATTGCTCAAAGGCAGCATCTTGAGGAAATTCCTTCGGAAATTTCTGCTGCATCTCAAGATGATGTTCGTGTGATAAGCAGCGAATGTACTCTTTTGGCTGATTCTTTTGAAGACCGCTTTTTTTAATTGGCTTTAATTGAGCAACAAGTAGGCTTGATGTAAGCGCTAGGCTCAATACGAAGAGTATGCGAATGTTCATACAAATGGTATGTGAGGTTTATCTCATAAAAATAACACATTTGTAAGAAATAGGTCACGATAAAAATTCGAACCCAAAGTGAGTAGGGGAGTCGCCCTACTCGTTTGATTCAGAAATGTCCCAAGTATGATCTGCGAGTAATTTTACTGCGCCATGAAATTGCTTAAATGGCATACCGCTTGGCCAGGCGGTACTTGCAACCATCGAAACCAAAAAATCACCATTTTCACGCTCGTATAAATAATACGTATGCCCAATTAATGGTTTAAACGACAATTTCGCTTGATAGACAATTTCAGACAATTGCCTACGGTCTTGCAAAGCTTTTGCTTGTCGTGCAAGCAATTCGATCTGCTCCTGAATCTGTGTGAGCTGCATATCAGTTTGCTCATACATCGCTCTGAGAGCTGCATGCTTGATTCCTTTAGGATCAGTTTTCGTAATGACGGCTCCACCGACTGTATGCGCAAAATCTATAAGCCCAGGATTCTCGACGACTTTATCGGCATCAATTGGATTAACAAACAAATTGTTTGAAGTTTCGTTTGATTCTTCTATTTCACTTTTTTTGTCGCTCATGATATAGTATGGATGCGATAGCTTAACAATCATGCATTGTAAGCAAAATTACTTCTGTAAACTGTCATAGATAATACATACAATGAGCTCAATTTGTTGAAACTATTCATAGATTCAATTTCACACTTTTGTTATATAATTTACATTATGTTAAACATAGACTTGTGTAACATCTCACTTACTCTCGCAATTGCTGCTTCCTATTTACACGAATTGTGATAAAAATAAGTTGGGCGAGTCGCCTCATGCTGCGCTATTCGGCGTCGGGCTTTCCGAGGTTCGCTGTTCGCTCATCCCTTCGCTTTGCTTCGGGAGCGCTGCGCGCCCTCTCCTATCCCTCTCGCATTTACGGCTCAAGGATGGAAGGCTGTGCTGCTTGCAGCAGACGCCGAAGGCGGCCGAGCGAATCCGCATGAGACGCGCAAATGTAATGCCGCGCGGCTGTCTGCGGATAAATGAGCGAGCAGCCGAATCAGCCTGCTGGCTACTTGTAGCCAGAGCCCCAAAAAAATAGCTGCTTGATGAAATCACCAAGCAGCTACAATTAAACAAAGCCTAAAATGAATTACTTCGCTCCGAGCTCTTTTAATTTATTGTTGTACTTCTTGAATGCCTCGTTGTCTTCATCACGGCCAGCAAGATCAAGCAATACACGGAGCAAATCAATATCATCAGGATTTACTTCTTCTGCACGCTTGAAGAAACTACGAGCTGTTTCGAGCGATGCTTTACCACTTTCTTGTAAACGGTCTGATTCTGAGCCTTTTGCATCGTAAGCAAGGTTGAAGCTTTGAGCTGCTTTTGAGTAATGCAATGCGCCTAAGTTGTACAATGCATTGAAGAATTCTGGATCAGCTTTCAGTGCGCCTTCGTAGTACTCAACACCTTTTTTAAATTGAGCTTCTGCACCTGCGTTGTCTTTAGCTTCTACGCTTGCTTGGAACATATCGCTGTAGATCTGACCGAGTGTACTCCAAACTGATGGATTGTTTGGATCTGCTTCGAGCAATTTGTTCAGCATTTTTTCGACTTCAGCTTTTTTGCCTTCTGCAAGATAATTGTTGATCTGAGTGATTAAGAGCCCTTTGTTATCTGGATATTTTTCAACTCCAGCCTGAAGATAACCTTGTGCTTTTTCAGCATCTGATTCTGCATAAAGGTTGTACAAGCTGCTATACAGCTCAGGTTTGTCGTAGCCTTTATCAGCTAGTCTACCGAGGTACTCTCCTGCTGCTTGTTTTTCACCAGCTTGCAAAGCGGCCGATCCTGCATAGAATGTGTAATCATTGTAGTCCGCTTCGTTTGCAAGAATTGGCTTTGCCTTACGCTTTTTGAGTTCATCATGCGCACTCAATAAGTTGCTAAATCCTGTGAAAGCGTCTTTGTAGCGTTTTTCATTAAATGCTGTAACAGCATAATTATCAAACATGATTCCGCCAGTAGTTAATGCTTCTATACCTGCTTTTACCTGATACTTTTTTGTAGCCATATCAAGCATTTTCATAGCACTTTCTTTGACTTCAAATGCAGCATTTGGTTGCTTGCCTTGTAAGAATGGATTTGTTCCGTATTCGCTATAGATCTTACGACGAAGATCCCATGTGTTATATAATGCCGCTGATTCTTCATCTTCAATTGCTTTGTCAATAGCGACGCGTGCGTCATCGATCGAACTTGCATTGTCCTTGACGTTCATTTGGAATTTAGCAAACGCCTTCTTAGCAGTTTTGTACTGCGCCATCATACTTCCAGCAAAAAGCATAATGAGTGATAAAGTGAGTATTCGTTTCATGAAATTAAGAGTTAGTTATTGAGACAATATGCTATTTGCCTATTCTATGCCAAAAATAGAAATCAACTGTCATAATCTGTTAAGTCAATGTTATGAGTCTGTTTCTGGGGTTGGTGAATTATCATTCGAAGTTGTGTTTTCATTTCCAGATTCATCTTGTGAGTCGTTTTCAGCCGCCACATCAAATGGAATTACTGTAACATCTGCGATGCTGTCATTTTCTTGTAGTCTGATTACTCTGACTCCTTGTGTCGCTCGGCCAGTGACACTGACATCATCTATGTTCATACGGATTGTGATGCCGCTCTTATTCGTAATGATGAGTTGATCTCCAGGTACTACTCCTTTTAAAGAAATGACTTGACCTGTTTTTTCTGTGAGTTGTTGTGTTTTTACGCCTTTACCGCCACGATTCGTAATTCGGTAATCAAGCACTGGAGTTCGTTTTCCGTAACCATTTTCGCTTAGAGTCATGATTTGCGAGAGCTCTTCATTTGTATCAACTGTGACCATTCCGATGACCTCGTCATGCTCATCGTCTAGGACAACGCCTTTGACTCCTGTCGCGGTACGACCCATGCTACGCACTTTCTCTTCCTCGAAGCGGATCGCTCTCCCACTCTTTGTACCAAGCAAGATGTGCTTGTTGCCGTCTGTGAGACGTACCTCAAGCAGCTGATCACCTTCTTTGAATGATATTGCATTAATACCATTTGTACGTGGTCGACTGAATGCTCGCATCGGTGTTTTCTTGACGATTCCACCCTTAGTCGCAAAGAAGAGATAATGAGAGTCAAGAAATTCTTCATCCTTTAAGTCACTAATCTTAATATACGCCTTGACTTTATCTTCTTTAGGTACTTGTATCAAATTCTGAATTGCTCGCCCACTGGATGCTTTTCCTGCTTCTGGAATTTCGTAGCAGCGCATCCAATAACAACGTCCCAGTTCTGTGAAGAACAAGATATAATTATGATTAGAGGCCACAAACATGTGCTCAACAAAATCTTCTGAGCGTGTTTTTGTACCACGTGCTCCGACTCCACCACGGCCTTGCACACGATACTCTTCCATCTTCGTTCGCTTGATATAGCCAAGATGACTAATCGTAATAACGACATCTTCATCAGCTATCATATCCTCGATATTGATTTCGCCAGCAGCAAATTCAATACGTGTGCGACGCTCATCACCATAGCGCTCTTTTATCTCAGCAAGCTCGTCTTTAATGATTGAATATCTAAGATCTTCTTCATTCAAAATGCGTTTGAAGTATTCGATCTTTTTCATGATCGCATCATACTCTTCTTGAAGCTTTTCACGTTCGAGACCAGTTAGTTTCTGGAGACGCATTTCAAGAATTGCTTTTGCTTGCAATTCGGAGAAATCAAATGGGAATACTTTGCCTTCATATGAGAAAGGTGTTTCGCCCATCAATCCAAGTTTGGCATCTTCTACAGTTCGGCTGCTTCTGATCAATGCGATAATTTGATCGAGCATGTCTAGTGCTTTCAGCAAACCTTCGAGGATGTGGGCACGCGCTTCAGCTTTTGCAAGATCAAACTTTGTACGCCTGATGATGACCTGAAGCCTAAACTTGACAAACTCTTCAATGATTTGCTTGACATTGAGGAGTTCTGGTCGCCCATTGACAAGCGCAATATTATTGACACCATAACTTGTTTGCAATGGTGTGTACTTGTAGAGCTTGCTCAAAACGACACTCGCCATTGCATCACGCTTGACCTCGATGACGATACGCATACCGTCACGATCACTCTCATCACGGATATCGCTGATTCCTTCTATACGCTTTTGATTAACCAAGTCAGCAATCTTGATGATCAGATTACTTTTATTGACTTGGTACGGAATCTCAGTGACGATGATTGTCTCCCGATTATTCTTTTCTTGAATCTCAGCTTTTGCTCTGACGACGATGCGGCCACGACCAGTTTCAAACGCGTCTTTGCAGCCATCAACACCGTAGATAATTCCTCCAGTAGGAAAATCTGGACCTTTGATGTGCTCCATCATGCCTTCGATCGTGATGTCGCGATCATCAATGTATGCAGTCGTTGCATCGATGACTTCATTGAGATTGTGCGGCAACATATTTGTCGCCATACCAACTGCAATACCAGAAGCTCCATTGATAAGTAGATTTGGCAGCTTCGCTGGTAGGACAGTTGGTTCCTCAAGAGAATCATCAAAATTGAATTGAAAATCGACTGTGTCTTTCTCTATGTCTTGAAGCAGTTCTTCGCTCACTCGCTGAAGGCGTGCCTCAGTGTATCGCATGGCAGCTGGGCTGTCGCCGTCAATGCTTCCAAAGTTTCCTTGACCTTCTACAAGCGGATATCGTAAGGACCACTCCTGCGCCATACGCACCATCGCGTCATAAACAGAGCCATCACCGTGTGGGTGATACTTACCAAGCACCTCTCCAACTATACGTGCAGATTTCTTATATGATTTGTTGTAGTTGAGACCTAAGCCATCCATGCCATACAAGACGCGGCGGTGTACTGGCTTAAGGCCATCACGCACATCAGGTAGCGCACGTGAAACAATAACTGACATCGAATAATCGATGTAAGAAGATCGCATCTGATCTTCGAGATTAATGGGAATGATTCGTTCTCCCTCTGCCATAAAAATCTATTCTAAAAGCACTTAAAAAATTCGTGTCAAATGACCTACAAAAGTACGAAATTCTAGTGGCTTTTGCGCTGTTTTCCACAGTCGGGCTTTCGTTATTCTCTAGTCATAATTCTATGTTTAAAACTCGATCTCTTGGTTTTTGTATATATTGCACGACTAAGCGTTGTTATACCTCAAAAATGACCCAATCGCTCCCAAGTTTGCATTCAATGCTCCCTGATCGCCGCCTTATACTTTTACCTGGTTTTGGTGAGGATCATCGCATTTTCAGGCACGTCCTGCCATACTTGGATGGATTTACGATCGAGTATGTAGAGTACAAGCCTCTATTAGAGAAATTTGACCTTGACACCATTACTGTCAAAGACTTTGCTCAGGCGATCTTGGACGAATACAAGATTGCTCCAAATAACTATGTGATCGGACACTCTATGGGCGGATATCTCAGTCATCGACTCAAGCAGCTCGAACCTGGGATCGCTAATGCAATGATTGCGTCATTTACAGATCCTCGTAAGATTAATACATTTCTCAAGTATAAAAAAATCTCTCATTGGCTACTCAATAAGGGCGCTCACAATTGGCAGCTTTTTCGAGATGCAATGCAATTGCGTTATAAAGATCGTGGTAGCATGGGCGAGCTTGAGATTACTTTTAAAGTGTTTGAATCGTACAAAACTGAAGACCTCCGCAAGCTCGCCAAGATGATGTTTGAGCGACCAAAAGGCTTACTCAACTGGCTGCGAAGTACCGTCAAGTACAAACACAGTCCAGGTGTCATGATCCATGGCATCGATGATTGGATAGTATCAGCTCCCGAAGAGCGGCACTACACAACTCCAGGCGATCACTTTAATCTCGCAACTCATCCAGAGATCGTCGGGCCGCTGCTCCATAGCTGGCTCAAGTATGAAGTCGAACAACGCTCATGGATCGAAGAATCCGTGATGCAAGAAGCACTCTGGGGCTGGAATTCGTAATTTCTTTTTTTTGAAAATGTGGGGCTGTCCTACTCGCTCTGCTCGTAGGTCGGGCTATGCGCAGTACGGTAGCCTAGCCGCTTCATTTCATTCAGCGTCCGCTCGCAAGCTCGCGCTGCTCCTATACTTCAGCCGTACTTGTTTTGTAATTACATTTCGCTGTTCGAAGTTTAAAACTTCGGATTGATAATGCTTACTTTCATTTGTAAACTAACTATGATCGTCTGAAGCTACAAGCTTTAGGCAGCGGGGAGATGAAGCAGCTAACGGTTGTGTGTATGAGGAGTGCGACCAACGGGAGCATTACTTCATACACGATGTTGTAGGTTGTTTATTTTATAATAATTTCAACACCATCTATATCTAAATCTAATGGTCGACCATTAATATGATTTAAGATAAATTTATAGTCACCTTCAGTCATTCTTTTCGCTTTATATTCTTTTTCTATTACAATTTTTATTTCATCCCAAAACGGTTCAGGAGAATGTCGGAATATCACAACAGGTGCTGATTTTTCACAATTTAGACGAATTTTTGTTGGCCATCCTTTTGCTTTAGTGATTTGTAATAAATCTTTAGTGTTTTGTATATCCAATTCATTTTGAATAGATACATTCTCTTCAAATAATTCTTCTGAACCACGAAACCTTTGGTCTCTTTCCATTATTTCAGACATTTTTTTACAAATAGTATTAGAATCTTGCTCCTCATAGTTCGTTTTAGTACTACACCCACAAATCGAAAATGTTATACATAATAAGCAAATCATATAAGTCATCAATGTAGGGAAAAACCTATATCCTATAAATGTTCTCATTATTTTCAAATTATTTAAATTTTTAATACTAGAATCCTGACTAACGTTCGATATGTACTTTTAAATACTTACTCATTTTAAAGCAAAACTACTTATTTCTATCATTTTGTTTATTGACTAAAGATACCTTAGATGGCAGTTAGATGGCAAAAATTTAATCCATTTTATAACCTTTCTCAAATTTTTGATTGACCATCTGTAAAATAACCTACAACGG
>JAHDHF010000262.1 GCA_020631455.1 Saprospiraceae bacterium | reverse complement strand
ATTTTGAGTGGAGCCATCAATTAAGATTTGAGCGTGAGGCCAAGGGCAAGCGAGACGATCCGGCCGTGATGGAGTCGTTGGAGCGGAGCCGAGCGTGGCGCAAAGGCTACCTGCGCTGGGGGCGTGATACGATGGGGTTTGGCTATTATTTATTTGGAACTCCGGCTTAAAATACGCGTAGAAGGAGGATATGCTTATCCAAAAAAGGAGTTGAATCTACAAACCTATGATCTGTTTAAATTGCAAAGAGTCAATGAAATTGATCCAAATGAGTGATCTCATAGATGCAGAAGCTTTTCCAAATCAGAAGCGGCTTATTGCACTTATGAAAGGCCGATCTACAAATGAAATGTATATGTGCGACTCATGCGGTAAGCTTGATTTTCCGCTTATTTCTGAAAAACGGCATGGACTTTCAAAAATACCCAGACCAAAAATAACTAGAAAAGATAAGAGAGTTCTATTTGAGCCTAACTCTCAATTTGCTTCAATATTGCTTGATAATGAAGAGAGTGCTCGAACCGGTGATATCAATACATTGCTTAAATTTAGCCCTGAAAAATTGAGTGTGCAGGATGTTATTACCAAGCTTCGTTATCCGATCCACAAAAGTTTGATTGAGTCAGGAATATTGCTGACTTTTAAATCCCATACAGCTGGCATGTTTCATAAGTTTTTGATTGATCCTACATATCAAGATGTGAAATTTTTTGCAGTACATAATGACAAAAATGCTTTTGACTTAAATAATCTTTCTTCAGCCTATGGTGAATTTAAATATGCTCAATTTATTGAGCATTATCGCTTTTGGTTCTTTGAGGGGGCTGGAGTTGCGTTTGTGACACCTGCAAAAGCTGAAGAGCAAGTAACTTATGTCCAATTTTTCAAGGACAGCGTTACGTATGAACGCTACCTTGAGTTACAGTGTTTCTATGAGGAGACATTTACTTAAACGATGCTTGAAATTTGCTCTGACTGCTACGTTCAACTCCCCAAACTACACGACACCGCCCCGACCCATCGGTACATCGGCGGGTCAGCCAGCTGTTGGGATCAATTTTCATGGCTGAACAATGCGGGTGAGCCACAGGTCGCGGCCGGCCGTTACAATGCTCTGCTCATCGACGCCTACTGCGTACAGCACCACGGCAAACCGATTCCACCCGCCATTAACTCAGTTGCCGTACACGGCATTGCTCTATACGCCGCTATTGAAATGGGAATGTCGCCAGACAAAGCGGTTTGGATTCGACAGTTTTCAACCTTTAGGGCGGATGGTAAAAAGCACGGCCAATTTGTTTGGCTCACCCCGCCGGATCAGCGTGGATGTGTAACCATCAACGACATAGTCACTCAGCCGACGCCGGAGGCTCGGGCCAAAATGCTGGACGAGTATGTGCTAGATGTGTGGCAAACTTGGAAGGCTGTGCATTTGGATGTTTTTGCTGAATGGTATGATCGATTCGTGGCAAATTAATTTACACATCCGCATAGCCAGACTGCTCAAGATACTCCGTATACCCGCCGATGTATTCTGTTAGCTCACCCTCCCGAATTTCAATCGTGCGATCCACCACCCGATCCAAAAAGTAGCG
>JAHDHF010000097.1:7341-10025 GCA_020631455.1 Saprospiraceae bacterium | reverse complement strand
TTGACGAGAATCTTGTCTATGTCAATGATTTTGAAGTCTATCGTCCGCAACTCGTTCGCAGTGGGCAGCAAGAAGGCTTGACATTCCCGAATGTCGATTTAATTAGTGATTTGTCATTTTCAGCAGGCGGTTTTCAAGCAAAGTATGGCGACAAGATGTCATCTGTACTCGATGTGCGCTACAAAAGACCAACTGATACGCGCGCTTCGGTATCGATGAGTTTGCTTGGTGGCTCTGCTCATGTCGAAGGCAGCATTTTGCAAAATGAAGACAACGACGACAAGCAGACAAAAGCATTTCGCTACTTGTTTGGAGCGCGCTACAAAACGACTAATTACCTTCTTGGTACACTTGACACAAGAGGCGAGTATCAAACCAATTTCGCAGATGTGCAGACGTATTTAACGTACGATCTTAATCCAAATTGGCAGGTCGGCTTGCTTGCGAATTATTCGCGCAGTTTGTTTTCGTTTGAGCCGCTCTCGCGACAAAGCACTCTTGGTCTCATCAATTTTGCAATCCAGTTTAATACTGAGTTTGAAGGACAAGAAATAAGCGACTTCGAAAATTATATGAGCGGCTTATCGCTAACGCATGTCAATAAGCGCGGAGATTTCTACATGAAATTTTTGGCGTCGAGCTATCGCTCAGTCGAAGCCGAACGCTTTGATATTACTGGTTTTTACTTGCTTGGACAAGTGGAAACCAGCCTCGGCAGCGACAACTTTGGTGAGATCGTTAGCGTACTTGGCAATGGTACACAACAGCGCTATGCACGCAATCAATTTGAAGGTACGACAAGCAACTTTGCTGTCAAAGGCGGTAAAACATTTACCAATAGTCAAGCAGATAGCCTCGGCAACCGCAATCAGCATCAGCTCGAATGGGGCGCGCGCTACCAGTATGAGTTTATAGCAGATAAACTCAACGAATGGGAGCGCCTTGACTCGGCAGGCTATTCCTTGCCTTTTGACACTGAGCAAGTTCTTATTAACGAAGTTCTCAAATCGCAAAATACCCTCCGCAGCAGCCGAATGACGGCTTTCGTACAAGACACTTGGACGATCGAAGACAGCAGAAAAGAGCTGAATATCTCAGCAGGTGTGCGTGCTGGTTATTGGACGCTCAATGAAGAGTTATTTACCTCGCCGAGAGCGCAAATTTTGTATAAGCCAATCCGCTACAAAGGGGAAACAGAAGATGGCGAACCAATCAAAAAAGATAATCTGACATTTAAGTTTGCCTCAGGTCTCTATTATCAGCCGCCATACTACCGTGAGATGCGCCGCATCGATGGGAGCGTCAATACAGCGCTCAAAAGCCAAAAATCGCTTCATGGAGTCTTTGGTCTGACTTGGGATTTCAAGCTTGGTAAAAAGCAGAATATCCCGATGAAATTTATTGCTGAAGCGTACTACAAACGTCTTTGGGATATCGTTAGCTACGATTTTGAGAATGTCCGCATCCGCTATTCTGGCGAAAATGATGCTGATGGTTATGTCGTCGGACTTGATCTCCGCCTCAACGGAGAATTTGTTCCAGGTGCTGATTCATGGCTGAATATCTCCTTGCTTCAAGCACGCGAGCGGCTCGACGGCGTCCAGCACCAAGTCGTCAATGTCGGCGATATCACCAATCCACAAAATGTCGAATACGTGCCGCGTCCGACCGATGAGGCTATGTTTTTCAATCTTTTCTTTCAAGATTATTTGCCGCAGAATACAAACTTCAAAACGCATGTGAGCATCTCGGTTGGTACAGGTCTTCCATTTGGTCAATGGCGTAACAATGACGTGTTCCGCAACACATATCGCTATGCTGCTTATCACAGAGTTGATATCGGTTTTAGCGCATTGCTTTGGAATAAAGAGCGCTTCAAAAAACGGAGCGCTGGCAAACATCCGCTCGGCTTTTCACGTAATATTTGGGCGAGTCTTGAGGTCTTTAATCTCCTCGATGTGCGCAACGAGGCATCTGTGACTTGGGTCAAGACTTTTACCAATCAGCAATTTGCCATCTCCAATTTCCTCTCGGGCCGACGCGTCAATCTCCGCATCAAGATGGATTTTTAGAATGAGAATTTGGGGCTGCCCCTACGCACTTCGTGCTACGGGTCGGGCTGTCCGGCACTCTCGCTGCATTCTTTTCAGCATGCAGCGTTCAGACAACACCTTCCATCCCTCAGCCAATTTTGCTACTTCTTTTTTTGAATCTCAATGAAATATCGCAGAACAACTATATCAAAGATTCCTGTTGAATTTTTAATCAAAGGAGACACTATTCTTCAATCAAAGCGACAGAAATATCTGTCAAGAAATGAATTATCAGAAATTCTAAAAAAGGAATGTGTTCAGTTTGTAATTGCAAATCTTGGGGAACAATTTATATGGCTTGAGCTCGAAAAATGTTTTTCTGATTGGAAAGAAAATATTCAAGCTCAAGTGGTTGAAGAGGTAGATGGATTTTCTCTTGAGGATTATCCAAACGGCATCGCCTATGTAGCAAGCGAATGGAGAAATAATGACGATATGAGAATCATACTGCTGGAAACATTTCACTAGCAGTTGTTCATTCAGTCTGCTTACGGCTTGATCGACGAACTTATTGAGAAGCAAACAAGTTAGAAGCCTGACAGTAATTATCAACGTACCTTTGTACTATGCGACTCGTTAATCTGCCGAATA
>JAHDHF010000097.1:0-7241 GCA_020631455.1 Saprospiraceae bacterium | reverse complement strand
TGACAGTAATTATCAACGTACCTTTGTACTATGCGACTCGTTAATCTGCCGAATATTCTCAGCACAATCCGCATCATCGTCGCGCTTATCGCGCCTTACTTCATGCTCGAAGGCGACTTATGGCTGCAAATCACAGCTGGTGTCATCTGCTTTATCGCGATCACGACAGATTGGTTTGATGGCTGGTATGCACGAAAGTACAATCAAGTCACAAAGCTGGGCAAAATCCTTGATCCCATTGCTGATAAGGTCTTAGTACTTGCTGCCTTTTCTGTGTTTGTTTACATGGATGTCCTTGCGATCTGGTGGGTGATCCCGATTTTCTTCCGCGAAATTATCGTAACAGCATATCGCTTTTTCTTTTTGAGTCGCAACATCGTCGTAGCTGCGGTCAAGAGCGGAAAGATTAAAACTGTCATGCAAATGGTCACGATCGGTATCATGTATGGCACATTTATGATCAGAGAATACCTCAAAGCTGTATTCGCTGAGTATGCGTTTGTGATAGATGGGATTCTCATTACTGCACTTATTGTCACATTATATTTGACAATTAATTCTGGCATTATTTTCTTCAAGAATAATTGGAGATTAATCAAGCGCGTTCACTCAATCTCGTAGTGAAAAAAGGCGAAAACTTTTGGGTGTATAAATTCAATGATTGGTCACGTGATTTTACATCACTTGCTAATCCGCTGATCCTTGTTTTTGTACCATTTGTTTTTCTAGGGCCGACGAAGCCGTATTGGGTTTTGCTTGTGGCTTTGGCAATAAATGAGCTGCTTGGATCTGTTATTAAAATTGTATTTCCGAAGACGCGACCAAATGGACAAGAATATTCGAATCTAATCGAAAAGGTCGATGCCGGCAGCTTTCCGAGTTTGCATGCTGCTCGTATTTCATTGGTTTATTTGACGATGTTTTCGTTTGCTGAATTGCTTGTATTAAAGATTCTCTTTTTACTTGTTATTGCTTTTGTCGCAGTCTCACGAGTCAATCTCAAAAAGCATTTTTGGACCGATGTCGCTGGAGGCCTAGTAATTGGATCACTGATTTGGTATTTATCGATTTACGTTTTTTCGTAGCAGCTTGGACAAGCGCTGTGCAGCAGTGCCGCTTGCGGCAGACGCGAAATGTAATGAGCGGCCGAGCGAATAGCGAGCTGCGAAACATAGCGACCGCGCCGTAGGCGCGGATGGCCCACATACATACTATTTATTTCTACGACACTTTTCGCTACAATATTTCACTGAGGTCCAGTTCTTTTCCCATTTTTTACGCCAAGTAAACGGCAGCTTACAAACAGGACAAACCTTGGTTGGCAGATCCTTCTTTTTTATTTGTTTTGGCATAATAGATTAAAGAGTCGCATGCTCAAATCGCTGAATTAATTCAGCAGAATGATATGCATCTACACCACCAATCGTTACAATATCAGCTTCCTGGAGATTAAGACTTTTATCATCTCGAAGTATATCCTCGTTAATAAAAAGATCAGTTATTTCGCCTACAATTAAAATTGTATCATTGGCTTGTATGTGGTGCGATTCTACAAGTTTTAATGCCATCGAGATTGGACTTTCTGCTACAAATGGAGCAGGACAACAATCTCGATATTGCGACTTTAATCCGACTGCTTCAAATTCACTTACATCGGCTGGATATTTTGCAGATGATTGATGTGCAGCTTCAATCATTGATTTTGTAATTGCATTAATCGTATAAAAACCTGTCTCTTTAATATTTGTAAATGTATTTCGCTCTACACGAGCAGGACGTGTCAAGTATCCAATCATTGGCGGATTGCTGCCCATGTGAATAACGCTCGAAAAAATAGCGCAATTTTCATTTCCATTTGCACTGATCGTCCCTATTAAATTGGCACTTTTAAATCCAGGACAACTATTGATTAATTGAATGCGCTCGTATTTATGCAAATTGTCAATATCAGCTCGTGTAAAATGCTGCATTATTCTAAATTTAAATTGATTTAATTGCAGACATGCCGCCATCGACACCGATGACTTGTCCTGTCATCCATAATGATTGATCTGATAATAAAAATGCTGCTGCATCTGCTACATTTTTTGCTTCACCGATTTGCTTGAGTGGGTGTCGTTCTGCACTTGCTTCGCGCTGCGCATCTGTACGAAGCAAACGCTTGGCGAGCGGCGTGTCTGTCAAGGAAGGCGCGACAACATTCACACGAATTTTTGGAGCAAATTCAGCTGCCAGAGAGCGAGCAAGTCCTTCGATCGCGCCTTTGGATGCAGCGACCGATGCATGATACGACATACCAGTCTGTACCGCAACTGTACTAAATAAAACAACTGATGCCGATTTTGCTTCTATTAATGCCTCACGATAAGCGTGAAGTGTTTTAATAAAACCAATAACATTCAATTCAAAATCTTCGCGAAAATGTTTTGGCTTTAATGATTTTATTGGCTTAAGATTAATACTTCCAGGGCAATACACAAGACCATCAATTGGAGAATTTAATTCTGGAAATGTTGGATCATCATCTAGGACGTCAAGTAAATGGTGAGTCGATGTCTCTGCTCCTTCGCGGCTTGTCGTATGCACAATATGTCCTTGCGATTTTAATTGTTCTGCAAGTGCTGCGCCTATTCCGCTTTTCCCGCCGATTAAAAGATAAGTTTTCATGTAGTTCGTTTCAAAGTATTGACCATTCTATTTCGTCTATCGACATGCCGATCTAAAATTCTGCGCGACTCTTGACGAGCTAGCGGCGATTTTTTGATTTCATGAATCACTTTTCGGGCATGTCTATGCGCTTCTACTAGATTAACTCTTGGTCGCGGATAATGTTTATCCAATTTGAGATTGAAATATGATTCGTCGAGTGGTGTCATCAACCATGGCTGATGTGCAAGTGCAGGCGGCAACGACTTTAATTCTGGTAGCCATTTTTTTATAAAATGAGCTTCGGGATCATGATCTTGAGCTTGCTTGACAGGGTTGTAGATTCGTACTGTCGAGGTACCAGTCGTGCCTGCTTGCATCTGCACCTGCGGATAATGAATCCCAGCTTCAAAATCAAGAAATTGTCGTGCTAGAAATTGAGCACCGCGCTGCCAAGGTTGCCAAAATGTATGCGCCAATACACTTATGAGCATTGCCCGCATTCTAAAATTGATGTAACCTGTTTCTATTAAACATTTCATAGATGCATCGACTAGCGGAATACCAGTTTCGCCTTGACACCAAGCAGATATTAAATCATCATTCTCGTCTTGCCGTATTGAATTATAAGCTGCATTTTGATTGACAAATTGCATTCGATGTTCGCTCTCAAATTTTTGAATAAAATGACTCTGCCAATACAAGCGCGAACGAAACATTATCAATTGCCGCTTTTTTGCAGCACTTGGATAAACTGCTTCAAGCTGTTTTATTATTTGCCGAATCGACAAACAACCATAGGCTAAATATGGAGACAAACGACTGCAACTTTTTCGACTATACTCAGGCTTTGAGATATGATATGAATATGACTCATATCGATTTCTAAAAAACGATTGTAAATATCTATGTGCAAAAGACTCGCCGCCTTGCTGCATTCCGTTTGGGCGACTTGCTATATTTGGCAACTCCAACCATTTGTTTGGCCACGCAATATCGTTTATTGTTTTTAACGAATGTAAATCAGGATGAGCGAGTGGCTTGCTTAACCAATCATCATATCGAGCCGCCCAAAAATCGCGATTACGCAAACCTCGTATGACACCATTCCAACGATATTCTTTCCAAAGAATATTTTTTTCTTGACACCATTTTTTAATAGAAAGATCTCGCTCAAAAGTTATCAACAAACCAGTCTCACGAGTTGAATAAATAGTTTGAATAGAATACTTATCATATAAGAATTGAAAAACATCTTTAACCTCAGCGTGTAGTATTGAAACACGCGCAGCAACTCTTTTTAATTGCCTATTTAAATCGTCTATTGATTCCAATACAAAGCGCGAATGCCGCTCGCTGACTTCGGCTGCTTGACAAAGCGAAGGCTCAATACAATACAAAAGTACAATCGGCAATCCCGCTTCTATTGCATGTTTGAGCGGCGCATGGTCTTGCAAGCGCAAGTCGCGCTTGAACCAAACAATTGAAATCTTTTGCTTCGACACATTTGTACAACGTCAGGTGTTTGAGAGTGTTGAATATTTTATTGGGGCTGCCCTCGCTGCGCGAGGTCGGGCTACAACCCTGAGTATTCGGGGTACGGCACTCTCTCGTTACACTCGTTCAAACAACGCCTTCTATCCCTCAGCCAACGCAACACGGACAAGCTCTGCGAAGTGGTGGCGATAGCCAGATGCGAGTGCAACGAGCAGCCGAGCGAATAGCGAGCCACGAAGCACAACCCTGAGTAGTCGGGGTAGCGACCGCGCCGAGTTTACTCGACGCGGATGGCCCTTAATGACTCGGCGAAAAACTCTCTTGTCTGTATTCTTCTGAATCGAAAGCCTTGTACTTTTGCAGCATGCTAACAGCTTCAGATATTTTCTTGAAATACGGTGATCGAGTATTATTCAATCACTTTGATTTGACGATTGCCAATCGCGAAAGAACTGGATTGACAGGCCGCAATGGCGCTGGTAAATCAACCTTACTTAAAGTCTTGGCAAAAGAAATGAAAGCTGACACGGGCCGCATCTCGATACCAGGAAATGCAAGAATCGGATTTTTGCAGCAAGAACTCGCCGAGCCATCGAGCGAAGCTGTGCTCGATGCAGTGATGAACGCGCACGATACACTCAAATCCGTCTCGACCGAGCTGGAGCAAGTCACCCATGATGTCACTGTGCGGACTGATTATGAATCAGATTCTTACCAGCAGCTTTTGGATCGTTTGGCGGAATTGACAGAACAGCATCATACACTCGGCGGCGAAACACTTGAAGCGGATGCGCATCGCATCTTGCAAGGTCTTGGTTTTGGCAAGGAGGAAATGCTGCGCCCGATCAAAACATTTAGTGGCGGCTGGCAAATGCGTGTCGAACTCGCCAAGCTGCTTCTCTCCCGCCCTGATTACCTGTTCCTCGATGAGCCTACCAACCACTTGGATATCGAGTCGATCATCTGGCTCGAAGGATTTTTGCAGACTTATCCAGGAGCGATTATCGTCATCTCGCACGATAAGACTTTCCTCGATCATGTGACCAAGCGTACGCTCGAGATCGAGCTTGGCAATCTATACGATTATCCTGTCGCCTATACTAAGTATCTTGTCTTGCGTCAAGAGCGCCGCGAAAAGCTGCACTCGGCTTATGTCAATCAGCAGCGCGTCATCGCAGAAAAAGAACGAACGATCAATCGCTTCATGGCGAAGGCGACTAAGACGAAGATGGCGCAAAGCATGAAAAAGCAGCTCGACAAAATGGAGCGCATCGAACTCGATGTCGCTGACACGGCTGCGATGAATTTGCGCTTTCCGCCTGCCACAAGAAGTGGTGATGTCGCTTTGACAATCAATAAACTAGCGAAGTCTTATGGAGATCACTTAGTATTCTCTGATGTTGATCTCGTACTAGAGCGCGCTGAGCGCATCGCTTTAGTCGGACAAAATGGTCAAGGAAAATCAACGCTTGTCAAAATCATCACGGGCGATGTCGCTGCCAGCGATGGCGGATTTCAGCTCGGGCATAATGTTCAGATCGGCTACTATGCGCAAGATCAAAGCGATGCGCTCGACGGCGACATGACGCTCATCGAAACACTCGAGCAAGTCGCACCGCCTGAATTGCGTGCGCGTGTACGAGCGATACTTGGAGCGTTTATGTTTAGTGGCGAAGACGCAGAAAAGAAAGTCAAAGTCCTTTCTGGTGGCGAGCGTGCGCGCCTCGCACTTGCCAAGCTGCTCCTCAAACCATTTAATTTGCTCATCCTCGATGAGCCGACCAATCACCTCGATCTGATCAGCAAAGATGTGCTCAAGCAAGCGATCAAAGCTTACGAAGGCACGATCATGGTCGTCTCGCACGATCGCGATTTTTTAGCTGGCTTGACTGATCGCACGCTTGAATTTAGAGATGGAAATACATACGAGTATCTCGGTGATGTCCATTATTTCTTAAATAAGCGTGAGCTTGATAATATGCGCGATGTCGAACTCGGTAAAACGAAACTCGCCAAAAGCGCTGTAGCTGCTCAACAACCGAAAAAGAAACAAGAAAAACAACGCTCAAAAAGTGAAGAACAAGCATTCCAAAAAGAGCGAAAAAAAATAGAAAAACAAGTCAAAAATAAAGAGCGTGCCGTCTCAACGCTTGAGTCAAAAATAAAAGAACTCGAGACGAAAATGGCTCAGCCAGGCTTTTATGAATCGCCTGAAGCAAGCCAAGCCATGCAAGATCATGTCAGCCTGCAGCAAGAACTCGATCTCGCGATGGAGCATTGGATGGATGCGCAAGCTGCATTTGAAGAACTCTCTGCATGAAACAATATATCCGAGATATTTTATTTGGTTTAAGTGATTATAAATATTCATTTAAACTTCTCCGAACATATCGGCTTTGGGGCTATTGCCTTGTACCGATGTTTATTAGTCTTGGGCTTGGGCTTGGTGCGTTAATTTTGATTGGTCTTTGTTCTTATTTTATTGGCGGCTGGATATTTAGTTTTTATCCAGACAATTGGTACGGCGCTCATGCTGTCGAAACATGGCTCGGACCAATACTTGTTTTTATTTCGCTGTCGATTAGTTTTTTATTTCTGTACAAATATCTTGTCATGGCGATCGTCGCGCCATTTATGAGTATGGTCAGCGAAACTATCGAAAAAGAACTCACAGGGAAAACATATACGCAGCGTGTCACGCGCCGCGAATATTGGGCACAAGTTGGTCGCGGATTAAAAATTGCTATTCGATTATTTACTAGAGAGATGGGCTTTACGATTCTCTTGTTATTTATTGGACTTATTCCATTTGTAGGAGCGCTTGCTACACCAGCTCTCATTTTAATACAATCGTATTATGCAGGCTTCGGTAATTTTGATTACGTTATGGAGCGCCGACTCAGTCTACCGGAGAGTATTCAATTTGTGCGCAGTCATCGCGGCATCGCGATGGGCAATGGGCTGCCTTTTGTCTTGCTTTTATTTGTGCCGATACTTGGGCTCATGATTGCGCCTCCACTCTGCACAGTCGCTGCTACGGTCAGCGCGCTCCGCCTCCTCGAAGGCGAAGACAAACTGAATTTCCCGAAGTAGTTTTT
>JAHDHF010000261.1 GCA_020631455.1 Saprospiraceae bacterium | reverse complement strand
GCGTTTTCTGCCTGATATCGCCGCGCTGATTCACAAATGCAGAAATACCAGAATTAGCAGCTCGGGCAATGTCGCGACGCGTTTCTATTGCACGAAGCGAAGCAAACGCCAAATGCTGCCGATGCCCAGCAGTATTGTCCCACCAGCCATCATTTGTAATAATGGTTAATGCTTGTGCTCCGTTCTTGACATATTCAGTGACGTATTCACCATAGATCGATTCGTAGCAGATGACTGGCCCGATGCCTACACCGTTTCTATTAAAAAAGACCTCACGTTTTTTGCCTCGACCGACATTGCCAGCCATGCCGCCAAGGTCCAGCGATAAAAACCCAATCAGCGAAGGGAATGGTATTTTCTCACTACCAGGGACGAGCTTTGATTTAATATGAATCGGAATGGAATCTTGCTCATTTCCAGTGACAGCAATAGCAGAATTATAACCTTCATAATAAATCTCTTCACCGCGGCGGCTTTTACGCACGCGCATTGCAGGTGACTCGGAGCCAGTCGGAAAGCGGCCGTAGCTGCTTGTACCCGTAATTAAAGTCGTATTCGGATATTCCGATAAATAATTTCGTAAATCAATGATACTTGGATGGCCGTTGAGGCGATCATTCCATAAGCGGCTTTGTCCGAGATGTCCTCCAAAATATCTACGCGAATATCCATTGATGCTCGTCTCTGGGTAAAAAATAAAAGCAGTATTCTGATTTAGGTGCGGCTTGGCGAGTAATTGATAATGCTCTATTTGCTGAGCCTCGTTCATGCCATTATTCCACTTGACATAATGCGGCTCAAAATTGGGCTGTACAGCGATGACTTCTATTTCTTCTCCTTCGATTGAATACGTAAAATATCGAACTAAAGAAATCGAAATTGGAACTAACACAACAGCAGCAATGATGAGTGCTTGCTTCTTGATTTCGTCTCCTGCATTTCTACTTCGTATTAAATCTGCAATTAAAACATTGACTAATAAAATCCAGATCGTGCCGCCAAATACGCCAGTCCATTCATACCATTGGATGATCTGCGGCCACTCAGCAAAACTATTTCCGAGGTTGAGCCACGACCAAGATAAATCCCAGTGCAGATGCACAAACTCAAAAGCCGTCCAGTACGCGATGAAGGCAAGATTGGCGAGTTTTGGTATGCGACGCTTGGTGCTGTGATATAAGACGAGCGGGATACACATCAAGAGCGTATTGGCGAGCATGGCAGCAAGTCCAGCAGCAAACATCGTATTCGTTACCCAGTAGGTCGTGATGATATTCCAAAGCAGCATCGCCATGAAGCTCACCTTAAACATCTGCCACTTCGCAGTCTTTCCTTTGCTAGGTGTGATACGATCTTCTGCAAGCAGCAGCGGCACAAAGCCGACAAACATCATGGGAAAAAGCAACATCGGCGTAAAACCAGCACTCAGCAGCAAGCCCGTTAAAACCACATAGCGCAGCGGTGTCCAGCTTTTATCGCCTTTGATCAGAAATGGCTGCACACAAACAGCAAGAGCTACAAAAGCAGCCGAGTACAAATACAAAGGACGCAAACTCCAGAGCTGCTCTTGAGCAGTCAGCGACATCATATCTGTCGCCATCCACCCGACAA
>JAHDHF010000096.1 GCA_020631455.1 Saprospiraceae bacterium | reverse complement strand
CGAAGGTGATGCCCAAATTTTTAAGTAAAAAAGAATGTTGGAAATATCGACCTTGCGATATGTCTTCTAGTATCCGTGTCACTGCTCCATTCAACAATGTTATCTTTGGTTCTATTGAATTACCGACCTCAAAAAGCTTGTGTAATCGCGCCTTGATTTTGGCGGCTGGTGAAGACAGGCTCAAACTTTTTGGAATAAGTGAGGCGGCTGATTCGCAAGCATTGATAGCGGCGCTCGCTTGCAAAGACTCACTTATTAATGTCGGACATGGTGGCACGACTTTACGTTTTGCTTTAGCGCATTTTGCAACGCAAGCGGGAGAGCAATTTTTAACCGGCACGCCGCGACTCATGGAGCGTCCGATTCAAACGCTTGTTGGTGCGCTCTGTGATCTTGGTGCTGACATCGAGCATCTCGGCGATCGCATACGAGTCGGAAAGCCATTGCGCCCACTCGGTGGATCAATTTCGATGGCGGCAGATGTGAGTTCGCAGTTTGTGACGGCTTTATTGTTGATTGGCTGGCGACTGCCGCTTGGACTGGAGATCGAATTTGAAACCAAGGTCACAAGCCGTCCATACATTGATATGACGATCGGCCTGATGCGACATGTCGGTCTTGAAGTCGTTGAATTTATTCAAGGTCTAAAAGTTGCGCGACAAGAGATGACGCATTTCGAATATCGCGTTGAACCGGATTGGTCTGCTGCTTCGTATGCTATGAGTTTAGCTTCGCTTGCAGATGAAAGTTCTATTTCAGTTGCGCATTTAAAAAGTGACAGCTTACAAGGAGATGCTGCGCTTCTCAATTGGTGTTCGCTTTTTGGATTGACTTATGAAGAACATTCTGAAGGAATCACATTTATAAAAACGAAGAAAGCTGCTTCTCATTGTGAGCTTGATCTCAGCGATCAGCCTGATCTCGCGCAAACGATCGCTGTCATCTGTGCAGGTCTTGGAATGACATGTCGGTTGACAGGATTACATACGCTCCCGATCAAAGAAACAGATCGTCTTGCTGCGCTTCAAAACGAGCTTGCTGCCTGTGGTATTCAAAGTCTAATCACAAGTGATTCAGTTGAATTAACAAATGCTTTCGAGCTCAAGAAGTCAGCTAAAATCAAAACGTATCACGATCATCGTATGGCGATGGCATTTGCTCCACTTGCCTTGAAGCTTGATTCAATGATCATAGAAGATCCGCTCGTCGTCAATAAATCGTTCCCGACATTTTGGGCGGTATTGGAGCAGCTTGGGTTTCGATGTGATCTGCTCCACAAGTGATTTAGATAACACGTACTTTTGTCTCAAACAAACTTAACACAACTCATTTTTTATGAAACATCTCTTTTATCTCTGTGCTGCAATCTTGATGATTGGAGCAGCTTCGTGTGGATCAAGTGATCCGTATCCAGAATTCTATACTGCTGACCCTACGACTCAAGCACAAATTGATGAAAATGCAATCATTGATTATCTCAGAGCGAATAATTTAGTTGCAGAGCGTACTTCTTCTGGTATCTACTATATCATTGAAACCGAAGGTAATGGCACACACCCAACATTGAGCAATCAAGTGACTGTACATTACAGCGGTACTCGCCTTGATGGATTTGAATTTGATAGCAGCTACAAGCGCGGACAACCTGCTACATTTCCACTACGTGGTGTAGTACAAGGCTGGCAAGAAGGTATTCCATTATTTTCTGAAGGCGGGAAAGGCACGCTTCTTATACCAAGTGGACTCGGATATGGGGCGCGTGGTGCTGGTGCAAATATTCCACCGAATACGCCACTTGTCTTTGCAGTAGAGCTCGTAAAAGTTATTTAAAACATTCAATAATGCGTATTCGAATTTCACTCTTGGTCGCTTCATTTCTAATACTTGGAATGACAGCATGTACACCAGGCTATATCAAAAAACTCGAAAGTCAACGAATCGATAAACCAATGACACAAGCTGACAAAGACCGCAACATCATCCTCGATTATCTCGTCGCCAATAAAATCAAAGCAGAATCAACTGCTTCTGGCATTTATTACGTTATGGAAGAAGAAGGAAACGGCAATCACCCTACAGTAAATGACGAAGTGACTGTTCACTACAAAGGCTACTTGCTCGACGGGACGAAGTTTGATAGCAGCTATGATCGGAATCAGCCAGCGACGTTTCCGCTTCGTGCTGTGATTCAAGGATGGCAAGAAGGTATTCCCTTGTTTAAAGAAGGCGGCAAAGGCACACTATATATCCCAAGTGGACTCGCCTACGGCGAGCGTGGTGCTGGTGCTACTATTAAGCCAAACAGCGTTCTCGCATTTGATGTCGAATTATTGAGCATCAAGTAAGATTAGTATGAACCCAAGCGTTGTCATTACGTGAAACCAATCACTCGATATATCATCGGCGCCATTGCGCTGCTCGCCATTGGATGGCTGCTATGGTATTTCAGTGAGATTGTTGCGTATGTGATTATCGCTTGGGTTCTTTCGTTAGTTGGTGCGCCCTTGATGAGCTTGTTTACAGGTTTGCGAGTTGGGCGTATTCGACTCGGCCGCTTTCCTGCTGCGGCATTAACTATTGTATGTTTTGCTTGTGCCATTGCATTATTGATCGCCACATTTGTACCGATGCTTGTCACTCAAGCGAGCAATCTAGCAGGTGTCGATTATTTAGCTGTTTATAATTCACTTCAAGAGCCGCTGGACAATACGAGTTACTGGCTCTCCAAATATGGATTAATAGACGCAACAACAGCCGACGGATTATCTCAGCAATTATTAAGAGAAATTACAGCGTTTCTTTCGCCCAATAGAATTGCATTATTAGCAACAGATGTATTGAGTCTAGCAGGTGATGCGATCATCGGCATTTTTGCAGTTACGTTTATTTTATTCTTTTTTCTAAAAGAAGAAAACCTATTCCAAAATATGCTACTGGCTGCTGTGCCAGACAATTACGAAAAGAAAATGCGTCGAGCTATCGACGATACTCGGACGCTTCTTTCTCGTTACTTCGGAGGTGTTTTATTACAAATAACAATTATCACCTTTTTAGTATCGGTTCCGCTTAGTTTGATGGGTGTTAAAAACGCTTTACTCATCGGGCTGTTTTGCGGCATTATAAATTTAATTCCATATCTCGGGCCAGTAATTGGTATGGGAGTCGGCCTCTTGATCGCAGTATCTGGAAATCTTGACATGGATTTCTATTCACAGATGCTTCCGATGCTCCTTAAATTAGCTTGCGTTTTTATCATCGTCCAGTTAATTGATAATTTCATTTTGCAGCCATATATTTTTGGCAGCAGCGTGCGAGCGCATCCGCTAGAGATTTTTCTTGTTATTTTAATGGCGAGTCAGATTGGCGGCATCGTCGGGATGATACTCGCCATTCCGACATATACAGTTATGCGCGTTGTGCTTCGTGCATTTTTTGCAGAATTAAAAATCGTCAAACAGCTCACTGCTCGTATGACGTCAAAACAAGTAAAAAAGAAGAAAAAATCTTCTAAGAAAAAGAAACAAAAACAACTTGCGGAACAACAAGCAGCTGAGGACAATTTGCTTCAAAAGAAAAAGATTAATCCGCTGTAATTGTTAATAGTAATAATTATGGGCCATGCGCCTACGGCGCAGCGCGCTGTTCCAGGGTTTCGCTGGTCGCTCATCACTCACATGCGTTCGCGAGCGCTACGCGCCCCTTCCCATCGCTTGTCCAAATAACCAACGTGGCTGAGGGATAGGAGGCAGCGCGAGTGTATCGAGCGGATTTTTTTGCTTTTCTATTTGTCATGCCGCACACCGTTGCGGCATCTTCTACCAGATCTTAGTCACAAGACCCCGCAATAAATGCGGGGTGACAAATTCATTAAAAAGCAAAAAAAGCTAGGTGCCGTACTGCCGGATAGCCCGACCTCGCGTAGCGAGGGCAGCCCCAAATTAAAAACTCCTTATTTTTCTTTTTTCTGGCCTGGCGGTTTATTCATGTCTTCGACTTTTGTCGAAACACGAGCGTAAAGAGCTTCCATTTTTTCGGGATGCGCGAGATACACTTGCAGTGATTTTTGAAAATCGCGTTCGTCAATATTCGTCATTTCAAAAATAGCAACGTAATAATATGCCGTCAATGAGTCGCGCTCTGGCTGCGCGATTATCTGAGTCGCGCCTTCGGCTACATGAATCTGAGAAAGCACATCAACCATTTGATCTTCGGACAAGGGCGGGTCAAATGGCCGAATCTCGATATCACTGTCAGATAAAAACGGACTACAGCCGATAAAAATGCAAATCATGCAACCGAACAGTATAAAAATGAGTTTTTTTGAGGAACGCATGATATAAAGATGAATACTCCTGAACGAAAAGCCGAGCTCGCCAAGCAATTGAAGAATGCGAAAGATACATTACTTCAAGATGATCGTGTGCAATTGGTGGCTGTCTCGAAAACGAAGCCGCAATCTGACATCGAGATATTGCATGGATTGGGGCAGCTCGACTTTGGCGAAAATCGGGCTCAAGAGATGCAGCAAAAAGCAGCTATATTATCAACAGATATTCGTTGGCATTTTATCGGTTATTTGCAGCGCAATAAAATTAAATACATCATCAATGATGTGCATTTAATACACAGCATAGATCGAGCTTCTGTACTTAAAGCAGTCGATCAAGCAGCCCAAAAAGCGGATCGATGTATCGATGTTCTTCTTCAATTTCATATTGCGACTGAAGAATCAAAGACTGGTTTTGAAATCGAAGAAGTACTTGATTTAATTAAACAAGACTTTTTTCAATCATTGAATCATGTGCGCATCTGTGGCGTCATGGGTATGGCGACTTTCACTGATGATCAGCAGCAAGTGCGAGCAGAATTTCGATCTCTCAAAAACATTTTTGATCAATTAAAACGTGAGTATTTTACGGATGATTCATTTAAAGAAATCTCAATGGGTATGAGTGGTGATGCAGCCATCGCTATAGAAGAAGGCTCTACGATGATCCGAGTGGGTAGTGCAATCTTTGGAAGCAGAAATTAAATCAGAATGACGACTGAAGAATATAAACATTTATTACCATCATTGCCGATTGAGCCTGGCGTGTATCGATTTATTGATGCAAATGATGTCATCATTTATGTCGGTAAGGCTAAGAATTTAAAAAATAGAATCGCAAGTTATTTCGGCAGCACAAAAGGGATGAATCGAAAGACCATCGTCATGGTCAAAACGGCTGCTCGAATAGAATATACAATAGTCGAAACTGAAACCGATGCTTTATTATTAGAAAATACGCTCATCAAGCGGCATCAACCACGCTATAATGTGCAATTAAAAGACGGAAAAACATATCCGTATATCTGCATAAAAAACGAGCGCTTTCCAAGAGTGTTTATCACTCGA
This sequence comes from Saprospiraceae bacterium, assembly GCA_020631455.1. Classification (GTDB taxonomy): domain Bacteria; phylum Bacteroidota; class Bacteroidia; order Chitinophagales; family Saprospiraceae; genus JAHDHF01. Next base: position 4,900 of record JAHDHF010000096.1, on the reverse strand, counting down.
CAAGTACCAAAAGATGGTAGCACGTATTTCGGACCATACATTTCTAAATTTCAAGCATATACATTGATGAATTTGATCAATGATATGTTTCAACTCAGGACTTGTAATTTTAATTTATCTGAATCAAATATCAAGAAAGGTAAATTTAAAGTCTGCCTCGAATATCATATCCAAAATTGTCTTGGTGCTTGTGTTGGAAATGAAGAAGAAGAACACTACAATAAAAAAATAACCCAAATCAACAATATGCTCAAGGGAAACTTTGGGCCTGTCAAAGCCTTTGTCCATGAGCAAATGCAATCGTTTGTCGAGCAGCTCAAATTTGAGCAAGCTCAAAAAATGAAGGAAAGTTTAGCAGCATTTGAAAATTATCAAGGGAAAAGCTTGGTCGCTTCTCCTAATATTGGAAATGTTGATGTCTTTAGTATTCTTAAAGATGAAAAACTCGCTTTTGTCAATTATCTGAATATCATCAATGGCAACTTGATCAACACATTTACGCTCGAATTAAAAATCAACTTGGATCAAGATGAACAAGACATTCTTGAATTTGCTGTGCTTGAATTGCGTGAGCGATTCAGATCTACGAATACTGAGATCATCACAAATCATGATTTGATCTTGCCGCTGGATGATATTCAAATTACTGTACCGAAAATTGGCGATAAGTTTAAGCTGCTTGAATTAAGTCGTAAAAATGCGCGACACTTCCAGCTGGAAGCGCATCGCCAAGCAATGAATAAAGAAAAGCGGCTCACACCAAGTGAGCGCATTTTGACTCAATTAAAAATTGATCTCAATATGGATCGGCTGCCTGTACATATTGAGTGTTTTGATAATAGTAATATCCAAGGCAGTCATCCTGTCGCGAGTATGGTTTGCTTCAAGCAAGCAAAGCCAAGTAAAAAAGATTATCGACATTATAATATTAAAACGGTAGAAGGTCCTGATGATTTTGCATCAATGGAAGAAGTCGTCTATCGCAGATATAAACGCTTACTTGAAGAAAATCAAAATCTACCTCAACTCATCGTCATCGATGGCGGTAAAGGGCAGCTCAGTAGTGCGATGGTTTCTATTCGGGAATTAGGCTTAGAAAATAAAATTAAAGTCATCGGCATTGCGAAGAAGCTGGAAGAAATTTACTCGCCCGATGATGGAACACCGCTGCATCTCAACAAGCGATCAGAATCATTAAAGCTGCTTCAAAAATTGAGAAATGAAGCGCATCGTTTTGCGATTACATTTCACAGAAATCAACGCTCGAAATTATTTACAACTTCTGAGTTGACCGATATTCCGGGCATCGGTGAAAAAACTGCGCAGACATTATTGCATGCATTTAAATCTGTCAAGCGAATACGTGAAGCCACATTTGCGGAACTGTCAAATGAGATTGGAAATTCGGCTGCTAAGAAAGTCATGGAGTATTTTGCAAAGCAGCCTGAATAAAATTAATTCAATTTAATTTGGCTGAGGGATAGTAGGTGTTGTCTGAACGAAGCGCGACTGTAAGGAGCGCGGAGAGAGTGCCGAATAGCCCGACCGCGAGCAAGGCGAGCGGGCAGCCCCTCACAAGTATATTTGCAGCTCGAAACAATTAGAACACACACTGATGAGTCAAGAAAAAGAGATCGTACACAAGAGTAAAATTGATATTAAAGTCGGCTTGAGCGAACAACGAATGCCGCTTAAGATTCATTGGTCGAGTACTGATGGTGCTGAGGAGGATGTTCGTGAAGCAAAAGCGATGTTGCTGAGTATGTTTGATGTCGAAAGCCGTGAGACGTTTAAGCTTGATCTGTGGACGACTGAGCTACAAGTGCAGGAAATGGATCGCCTGATGTACTACACGCTGCGCGGAATGGCGGATACATACGCAAAGGCAACGCGCAATGAAAAATTGGCTGATGCGATGCGGCAATTGAGTCGCTACTTCGGCGAAGAAACTGGCATTTTGGAGAAGCCGAAAAATGGCTAAACCAATCAACATACTGGCGATCGAATCATCATGCGATGACACAGCAGCCGCTGTGATCCAAGATGGGGTTTTGCTCAGCAATCGAGTGGCGACACAAGACATGCACGTCGCGACGGGCGGCATCGTGCCCGAAGTGGCAAGCCGTGCACACTTACAGCAAATCGAACCCGTAGTCAGAGCTGCCATCGATAATTCGGGTCTTGATGTCAGGGATTTATCGGCTGTTGCATTTACGCAATCTCCTGGCTTGATCGGCTCATTGATGGTTGGGGCGACTTTTGCTAAAGGTTTGTCTTTGAGTTTGGATATTCCGCTGATCGCGGTGCATCACATGGAGGCGCACGTACTCGCAAACTTTATTGATGAGCCACGACCTGACTATCCGTTTTTGTGCCTGACTGTCTCGGGCGGACATACGCAAATCGTCGTCATGCACAGTGCGCTCGACATGGAAGTGATCGGAAAAACACTCGATGATGCTGCTGGAGAAGCATTCGATAAAACTGGAAAGCTGCTCGGGCTGCCATACCCTGCTGGACCACAAATCGATTGCCTCGCTCAACAAGGCGAAGCATTTTTTTCGTTTACTGAGCCTCAAATTGATGCTCTTGATTTTAGTTTTAGTGGACTCAAAACACAAGTTCTTCAGTTTGTGCAGCGCGAGCTCCGCAAAGACGAAGACTTTATCGAAAAACAATTAAATCATATCTGCGCTTCTGTGCAAGATCGGATTGTCAGCATCCTATTAAATAAACTTGAACTGGCAGCCCAACAAACTGGTATTACACAAGTCGCTCTTGCCGGCGGCGTTGCTGGCAATAGTCAACTCAGGCGTGATTTTCATTCATTAGCCGAAAAGCATCAATGGACGACATTTATTCCGGCAATGAAATATTGCACTGATAATGCAGCAATGATTGCGATGACTGCTCATTATTTATATCTCGAAAGTCGCTTTGCTGATTTAAGTGTCACGCCTAGTCCGCGATAATGGAATCGTCTATTAACAGTCGGATTACAGTTTTTTGCATCGCAGCAATTTATGTTCTGTCGCTTTTCTTTTTTCAGCCTTGGAATCACGGAATAGTAAAAGGAGCGGACCCGTACGGTTATTATTGTTATTTGCCGTCCATTTTTATTCATGACGATTTATTGAGTCAAGAAAAAACGCTAGCTGCTCGTCTCCAATATGCTAAAGGTGATTACACCCCTGCTTCGGAAAATCCTTTGGGCATTGACGAGACATTTGTGTCGCCTACTGGAAATCAAGTTGGAAAATACACTGTCGGCATGGCCGTCATGCTGACACCGTTTTTTTTAATTGCTCATTTTTTGGCTTCGCTTTCGGGAGATGCGGATGGGTTTTCAAATATGTATCGCTATTGTATTGATAGCGCTGGATTCATTTATTTAACACTCGGTTTAATACTACTTATTCCAGTACTGAGGCGATATTTTTCTGATGCCATTTCTGCAGCAGCACTTATACTTATTGGACTCGCGACGAATGCGTTTTTTTATGCGACGTATCAGCCATCTATGTCGCATGGCACATTATTCTTTTTGTACAGCTTGCTGATTTACGCAAGTATGAAATGGCATATTGAGCCTACAAAGAAAATGAGTATTGCTATCGGTATCGCGGCAGGTATGATTACACTCATTCGCCCGAATGAAATGATTTGTTTGTTTATCCCGATTTTATGGCAGCTCCAATCTAAAAATGCGTTTAAAGAAAAAATAAATCTATTTAAAACAAATTGGAAATTACTTGCACTTGCAGTTTGCGTGTATATTATACCAGGACTATTACAACTCGCGTATTGGAAACTAGCAACTGGTCAATTCATTTTTTATTCATATTCAGATGAGACCTTTGATTTTAGTAATCCGCAAATTTTGAATGGATTGATTTCATTCAAAAATGGTTGGTTTATTTATACGCCAATAATGTTTATAGCAGCTCTTGGTTGCTTGCTAAGTTTCGTGAAATTTCAGACGGATTGGCTTTGGCCACTTTGGATCATTTTGCCACTTCACATTTATATTTCATACTCATGGTGGAGCTGGAATTATATCAATGGATTTGGTTCAAGACCGATGGTGGAGCTGTATCCATTACTAGTATTGCCGCTTGGAGTTGTCATTTTAAAATTAAGCAATCGAAAGATTTTATTATCAATTTTTGGTATTATAGCTGTAGGTTTTTTGCTGCTCAACATTTTTCAGACCTATCAATTTAGTCGAGCAGTCCTCTTTACCGAAGAGATGAATCGCGCCTATTACATCAGCACATTTGGCAAAACTTCGACTGACATCAATGATCTACTTGCCTTTGATCTCAATGAGTTGCAGCCAACAATTTCTTTAAATAAAAAACATATTCTGTATTCAAAAGCTATGAATATAGAAGCTGATTCTTCTCAACTCTATTTTGACTCGACTCTTCAAAAACATGTCCTTGAGCTCACAAAAGAAATTCAATATTCGCCTGGATTAAAATCCACTATTGAGGATTTAGATCTTCAAGCAAATACTCAAATTTGTGTAGAAACAAAAGCACTGAAAAAAACAGATCTCAATGGCATCTACAGTCAGCCGCTTCTTGTCATACAAATAGGCGATCATACTTGGAAGGGCATTCGCCTCGGTAATAAAGTCGGCAATTCTAAAGGCGGGCTTTGGCAAGGCGAGCCGTACATCTGGACGACTGTAACTGGCTGTATAACATTATCTCAAAATACTACTTCAATTGATCCTGTTTCTATTTTTATTTGGAATCAACAATCAAGTCCGATATATATTGATTCACTATCAGTATTTACATTAAAACAATAATACGGGGCTGCCACTGCGAAGCAGTGGTCGGGCTGTCCGCAGTACGGTGACCTAGCTTTTTTATTAGAATAGCACTGGGCT
>JAHDHF010000260.1 GCA_020631455.1 Saprospiraceae bacterium | reverse complement strand
GGCGTGAGTGGCACGTGGTGAGATAATTTCTTCTTCGAATTTGGCTTTCTGTGTAGCATCTGGAGCTTGAATCACGATTTGTAGGATTGACATGATCACCTGGATTAATTGCTTTGATAAAATGACGATGATAGCGAAGTGTACCCTGCTGGGCGTGACGTCTCGTCGCGCCCCAAGCTAAGCCTATAACAATATTTTCGCACGAATGGCTTTGATCTGACTTCGACGTTGCGGCGAAAATGTGAATGAAGGCTCTCGAAATTGTAAATGATCCTTGAAGCACGACTTTAGTGAGTTCGAAATTATGCATTTCTAGACTCCCAAAGTGCTCCTAGCGGCCTCCAGCCTGTTCCAGAGATGAGCAAGAATGTTTGATTCCAGATGTATTGGGTTTGAATTCCGGCTGCAAGACAGGTTGCATTCCAGAAGAATAAAAGGTACTTTGTAGAGTAGAAATTTTACCACATGAGGAGAACTAGCAAACTTACCAATCTGCAATTAGAGCTCTTGAAGATTTTCAGCTTTGACCTGAGTGATGAGCAGCTTCAAGAGATAAAAGTCCTACTCTCTAAGCATTTCGCTGATAAAATCACTGCCGAAATGGGCAATCTGTTTGATTCGAATGGATGGGGTGAAGAGCAGATCGAACAATGGTCAAAAGAGCATATGAGGACCGAATACAAAGACAAATGAAAGTGGTACTTGATACCAATGTACTGCTGATATCATTGCCCAAGACCTCGATGTTTCGACCGATTTTCGATAAGCTAATCGAGCAAAAATATCAATTGGTAATTAGCAACGAGGTTCTGCAAGAGTACATAGAAATCATAGAACAGAAAACCAATCCCGAAATTGCAAAGAATGTGGGAGAACTCCTGCTCAGTTTAGAAAATGTAGAAAGAGTTGAAGTTTTTTTCCGATGGCAATTGATTCAGCAAGATTATGATGACAATAAGTTTGTAGATTGCGCGATTGCAGGAGGAGTCAGATTTGTGGTCTCCAACGACAAGCATTTCAATATCCTAAGATCCATCAAGTTTCCGGTAGTCGAACTTATGAGCGCAAGCGAATTCCTCCGTGAAATCAGATCCCTGTAATCCGCCATTATTCCGTACTAATCTAGGTGAACCTGCTAAGCAAAACCACTGTCTTCTCCTGCACTTGATGAATCGGCAAGATCGTCACCTCCGTGCGAGCATGACAGCTAAAATTACACCAAGATCCAACTCACGAATTACATGGGACGAAAAAGCACAACTCTTAGACAGGAATACATCGATCGAGCAGCGAAATATTTTCTTACCAATTGCCAGCAAATCAAAAACGACAACATTGATATTATGTTCGAGGAGCAGCCAGCAATTATGAAGGCTCTATACCTCCTTGACCAAGGGCATGAAAGTATGCTGAACAAAGAAGTCATCACACAGCTCAGCACCATTTTCTATATCGCCCTACGGTTTCAGAAAATCAAGCTTAAGAAAATCCGCTACAGCAGCTTTGAGAAATGCCTACAGAATAATGTATCAATGAAATCCTATTTTCACGACCACGATTTCGACCATTCTGCATTCGAAGCATTTGCCAAAGACTATAAACAGCAACACATACTTGGCTACACCCTTTTTGCAATCAGAAATCAGTACAC
>JAHDHF010000095.1 GCA_020631455.1 Saprospiraceae bacterium | reverse complement strand
GAATAGCTGAAGCAGATCCTTGCCAAGTCCAATCTGCGACACTAGCAAGACCTTCGAATGTCAATTGACGATTGATTTTATATGCAAAATCTAGCTCAAGACCAACGTGGCGCGCGCTGATTCCCGAAATATTTAATTGTATACGTTCCGCTTCAGGATCTGATGGATCTTCTCCTGGAGCAAGTACAGTAGGATTTCGGTCGAGCGGCTTATTCGCCCAAAGCGTATAATATCCATTCACATTTGCAGAAAACTTCGAGCTACGGAAATTATAGCCTGCTTCTACTGAATAGACTTTCTCATTTTCATAAGTTTTAAATTCTTGCAATCGACCTCGTCCACTTGAATAAAAATTATTAATCACATTGTCAAAACGCGTTGCTCGTGATAAATAGCCGGTATTAAAAAAGACACTGTGCTGCTTATTAATTTTATAAGCAACACCAGTTTTAATAGAAACAGATGGAATAACTACAAAATCGACTCGTTGATTCTTAGCAGAAGTACTGTCAATGCTATAACCATTTGTTTCAGCAAAATTTCGGAGATCATCTCCAACAGGGCCGTTGATTGTATACACGACATTATCGATTACAGTTGGTGCTGTATTTAATGCAGGATCAGTAGGGCTATAATAATTGACATAAAAAGAAGTGTCAGGCAATTCTACAAATTGTTCCCACATAAAATCTTCTGCTGCATAAGCAGTCAAACTTGAAGAGGCATTGAAAAATGCAGAGAACCGTTTGTCACTGTATTCAGCCAAACCAAACAAGCCGCCCCATTTGACGTAACCGTTATAATCATAATAAATACGATCACCAACATTGAGTTGAGTATTGAGCTCATCGATTCGTTTATTCCGACGATCATTGACTTCAATATTTTTGAAATAATCTCCTCCTAATAAATCATAGACTTCGCGATAGTGCTGCCCAGTATAACTACGTGCATCAACACCTCCTGAGAATGTCCAGCGATCGTTCATTTGGTATTCAGCTGTGCTCAATATTCCGTACCAAAAATGATTATTAATACTCGAGCGTAAAATGCCTTCGCTGTAAGGCTCAGGTTTAAAAATGTTTGTCGATTGATTCGCATCATATACAGCTTGTAGATCAAGTTGCCCAGTAGAGTCAGTATTTGGTGAAGTACCAAATGTCCCTGTTCCACCACCATTTCCTATAGAAAGATAAACGTTATTTGAAATGTATAATTTCTCGTTGACAGACCATGAGTGGCGCAAACTAATTTGCGGTTTATGGTAATAGTTTTTGCGTGTATTTAAAGTCTCGCCATTGAGACTTCCCCAAAAACGATTGTAGCGTAATCCACGATCTGTTTCTTCTTGTGGAAGTAATTCAGATTCAGGAATTCCGACATCAAGTGCTTTTTGTCTGTCGTACACTTCGATTGCATTAGCAAAGCTGCGCTGTCCATGAGATTGCGGAGCACCAAATCCAGAAAGTGTCAATAAGTGATTTCCTATTTGTTTATCAATACGCAAATAATAAAAAACGCCTTCTGTCCACGTTTCATCGACCCAGCCATTTCCGCGTTTATAACTTAATGCAGCTGAAATTCCCCAACCTTTTTCAAGTTGTCCAGAAGTAGCAGAAAGTGTCGAGCGTAGATAGCCGTCATTTCCGACTTCTTGTTTAAATCCAAATTGACGCTTGGAGTCAATTCCCTTCGTTAATATATTAATTGTACCACCGACACTTGGCTGAGCCAATTTACTAGCACCGAGTCCGCGTTGTACTTGCATCGTTTTCGTTGCGAGATCTAGACCAAACCAATTGCTCCAATACACCCAACCATTTTCCATATCATTAACTGGAATACCGTCGAGCATCACAGCAACATTACGCTGATTAAATCCACGAATAGTAATACGCGCATCGCCATCGCCGCCACCGCTTTGTGTAGCATAAGCACCTGGAGTACTATTGAGTACCATAGGCAGATCTTGTGATGCTAATTCTTCAGTTAATTGTTTTACTGAGACATTGCTAAATGCAACAGGTGTCTCACGAGTTTGAGCAATATCAGCTACGACTTCTATTTCTTTGAGGACAACATTTCCCATTTCAAAATTCTTGACCATATCGCCAGTGATTTCGATTTGTTCTTCAATTGGATCATATCCGACATAGCTGACTTGTATCGTGTATGTTCCAGGATCAATTTGAAGAGTATAATCACCATTGATATCCGTAATTGTTCCTTTCGAACCAATTAAAATGTTTGCACCAATCAGTTCTTCACCTTCTTCAGCATCAGTGATTTTACCAGAGAGTGTTGCTTGGGCGTTGAGTGTCATCCCAAAGCCAAGAGCAAAAATGAGCAAGTAGATATATTTCATATCGATCTAAAAAAAGAAATAGAAAATGGGGTTAAAAAAAGTAAAGCCGAGGCATAGACCTCGGCTTTACAATATTCAATTTCGTATTAGCGTACGATGAGTTTTTCAATAGAACGCTGGTCATTGTCAAACCACGTTTCGACTAAGTATATTCCAGTAGGCAGTTGTGAAATATCAACCTGCTTAAATGATGTAGGTGAAAAACGCTCAGCAGAAACTTGCTGACCAAGTGCAGAGTAAATAACGACTCTTTCAAATGAAGTCTCAGACTCAATCATAACAGCTTCACCCGAAGTTGGATTTGGATAAACTGCAAATGGAATCTGATTTACTGAACTTGTACTTGTAACATCACAAACACAATCATGGCTTCCAATGACGTTAAATGTATTCTTTGGATTAATATCCCAATCAGAGTATGCAAGTGTGTCACCTAAAGCAGCAGCTACCACACCAGTACCTTGTTGGATATTAAACTTACGTTTAAGTGTACGATCGCGAGTTACAAATCCGCCTGTATTGTCTTCCCACGATTGACCTGGATCCTCACCGATGACACCAATAACGTCGATGATATTGCTTCCATCAGCAGCTACAGTAGCTCCAAATACAAGAGCGACCGCATCATTGCCATTGAAGTACAATGCGTTATTTAGTGAGTAAACTGGACATGCAAGTGTGTCTGCACGGCCTAGGAGATCATAATCAGCGTTGTATGTCGGGCTACCAAAATAAGCCGAACCATTGCTGTCATATTGAGGTGCAATGACAACATTACCATCGTCATCTAGTACAGGAAGACCTGTAACAGAATCAAAAAGCGTATCAAGAAGGTTGTAGCCATTCCATACTGGCTCCTCAAAACCAGATTGAGTCGTATCTGTTTTATCTAAAACGATGACATACACATCATACGGCATCAACATACGGCCACTTGGCAATGTGATGTTTTCGATTGTTGTTCCACCATTAGAAAAACGGCCGACACTGTATTGACCAAGATCAATTGGTGCATTTGTTGGATTGTAAAGCTCAAGGGCACGGTTATTTGCGTATCCTTCGACATATCCTGAAATAAAAAGGTCGCTGCACTGAGCAGAAACACCAAACGCGACAAGGCACGCTAAAAGAGTAGAGTAGATATATTTCATGAGAGTTGGTTTTGAACCACAAAATTACATCGCAAACAAGCAGCATTTTGCCCTCTAATGTGAACTCTATGTTACTTCGAGCAGTTTCCTGCTATTCAGTCGTCTAGATGACTTTTTAGTGACGCAAAAGGTACAATCATCAACATCAATGTGGATAATGATGAGCCATGCTGCTTCATTTTGCTTTGCAAACATTCAGCAGCACCGCGCTGTTCCAGGGTTTCGCTTTTCGCTCATCACTCACATTCGTTCGTGAGCGCTGCATTTCATTTCGCGCCCCTTCCCATCGCTTGTCCAAAAAGCAACAGTGGCAAAGGGATAGAAGGCAGTGCGCAGCAGATGCTGAACGATAGTGAAGCAGCCGAGCGATCAGCGAGCTGCCGAATAGCCCGGCCGCACAAGGTGCGGCGCCCCAAATTCTACTTCTACGACTATATTCGCAATCGCAATGGAAAAACGGTTCACAAAACAAGAGAAAGCAGATGCGATCAAGCTCATCTTGGAAGACTTGTATCCTGAAGTGCCGATTCCGCTCGACCATAAAGACCCGTATACGCTGCTTGTGGCTGTATTGCTCTCTGCACAGTGCACAGACAAGCGTGTGAATGAAGTGACGCCAGCCTTGTTTGAGCTTGCAGACAACCCGCTCGATATGTCGCGACAGTCAGTTGATGATATTCGTGCGATTATCCGTCCTTGTGGACTTTCACCTCGCAAATCGAAGGCGATCTATGATTTGTCTCACATTTTGCTCGAAGAGCATGATGGTCAAGTACCGCAATCATTTGAAGCGCTTGAACGATTACCAGGAGTTGGGCATAAAACAGCTTCGGTTGTGATGTCGCAGGCATTTGGCGTTCCTGCATTTCCAGTAGATACGCACATACAGCGGCTTGCGTATCGTTGGACCTTGAGCACAGGAAAAAGTGTCGAGAAAACAGAAAAGGATCTCAAGCGTTTGTTCCCTAAGGAATCTTGGAATGATCTTCATTTGCAGATCATCTTTTTTGGTCGCGAATATTGTCCTGCGCGAGGACACGATCCTTTAAAATGCCCAATCTGTTCGATTTACGGACGAAAAACATTATTTAAATAACCGTACTATGATAGCTACACAATCATTTATCGATGGAAATTTTGATCGATTTGTAGAAGAACTTCTTGAGATGCTCCGTATCCCAAGCATCAGTGCTGATTCAGCTTATGCAGATGATGTGCGCCGCAATGCAGAATTTATCGTCGATAAAATGACTGAAGCTGGAGCAGATAATATTCAATTGTTTGAAACGGCAGGTCATCCAATCGTTTACGGTGAGAAAATCATTGATCCAAAATTGCCAACTGTTCTAGTGTATGGTCATTATGATGTTCAGCCGCCTGATCCGCTTGAGCTTTGGACAAGCGGCCCATTTGATCCAGTGATCAAAGACGGAAATATCTACGCTCGCGGCGCATGTGATGATAAAGGTCAGATGTATATGCACCTCAAAGCATTTGAAGCAATGATGAATGCTGGTGAACTGCCATGCAATGTCAAATTCATGATAGAAGGCGAAGAAGAAGTCGGATCAGATAATTTGGAGCCATTTTGCAAAGAACATAAAGAGCTGCTCGCGAGTGATGTGATCTTGGTGAGCGATACGTCGATGATCTCACTCGAAACTCCAAGTATTACGACTGGGCTTCGTGGCTTGTCTTATGTAGAAGTGAAAGTTACTGGCCCTAATCGTGATCTTCATTCAGGTGTATATGGAGGAGCGGTAGCAAACCCAGTCAACATTCTCTCAAAGATGATTGCTTCGCTGCAAGATGAAAATGGTCATATCACAATTCCTGGATTCTATGATGATGTCGTCACTGTGAGTGACGCAGAGCGCAAACAAATGAATGCAGCTCCGTTTTCATTAGATGATTACAAAAGCGAATTGGAGATCGACGATGTACATGGCGAAGCCGGCTATACAACTCTCGAGCGAACAACGATCAGACCGACACTAGATGTTAATGGAATCTGGGGCGGCTATATTGGTGAAGGCGCTAAGACTGTCCTTCCGAGCATCGCTCAAGCAAAAATCAGTATGCGCCTTGTTCCGAATCAAGATTCCGATACGATCACGCGTTTATTTCAAGAGCATTTTGAATCCATCGCGCCAAAAAGTGTCAAAGTAGAAGTCTCGCCACATCATGGTGGAACGCCTTGTGTCACTCCAACAGATAGTATTGAATACAAAGCGGCTGAAGCTGCAATAGAAGAAGCATTTGGAAAAACACCAATCCCGCAACGGAGTGGTGGAAGTATTCCGATTGTCGCACTTTTTGAGGAAGTGCTGGGTATTAAAACAGTTTTACTAGGCTTTGGATTGGATAGCGATAATATCCATTCGCCAAATGAAAAATATGGTATTGCAAATTATCGAAAAGGAATCGAAACAATTCCTTTATTCTTTAAGCATTATACGAAGATGAAGTCATAAGCTGGTCGACTAAATCGAGTAGGAGCTGCTCTTCATTTTCCCAGTGCAAATCTGAAGCAGCTTGAATACAATTGAGGCCAAGGCGAGCAAATTCGCTTTGGTCTTTTTTTATTTCTTTAATTCTTAAAGCTAAAGATTTCGCTTGTTCATCCAATGTTTTCTCGCTGTTCAAATCATGAAAGAATCCGACTTTATATTGTTCAAATAGTCGTTTGTATTCAGGAAGCGGCGAATGCAACCCAAGAACACCTGCTTGGATATAATCAAATGTTTTATTGGCAAGTGAACATTGATAACTCAGACTTTTTGCATCTAATAAGTTGTAGCCAAGATGAGCCTTAGGCGTTATTTCTTTTAATCGAGTAGGAGAGAGATAGCCCCAAAATTTAATTCGTTCTGGGAATTCATTTTGAGCTGCTTGCTCGCGGAGTTGTTTGCTAAGATCGCCTTCGCCGATGAGCCAGCATTCACAGTCATCAAGATTGTCCATAGCATCGATTAATACTTCTAATTTTCTACCAGCATTGAGTGCGCCTTGATACAAAATGATAAATGGTTTTTTATCAATGTCTGGATTGACATGATAAGTCGTTTTGTACGGTACATTTCGAATGACAGAAAACGAAATTCCAAGTCGTTTCTCGTATTCTTCTGCTACAGATTTACTTACTGTTATATGAGCATCAGCTTTTCTGTAGTATTTTTTTTCGATGTATTTCCAAATAAATTGAACGAGCGGTCGGTTAATTACTTCTGGGACTTCACTAAAAAGTTCGTGTGCATCGAGTATGAGTTTTACACTAAGTTTTTTTGCAGCTCTTGAGCAGCCGATTATTGTATCAGCATCGACGCAGATAATGCAATTTGGCTTTAACTCTAGTAAGCGTTTATACGCAGCTTGATTAAATTGATAATAAAAAAGTTTACCAGATTCAGCTAGATTTTCAATTCGTTCTTGATTGTAGAGTGTTGGCCCAAGTTTAGGCGATTTCGTTTTTAATCGACCAAGCACTGTTACTTGATAATTTGCTTTATGTAAACTTGCAGCAAATTTTGCCACTCGTTGATCAAAGACTAAATCTGTCGTTGCGACAATGACAATATGTAGCTGTCCCTTATTTGCCATTGTATTGATAAAGCCTAGATTCTAGCTGTTTAAAAACTCCAGTGTCAATATAATATTCGACAATATCATGAACAGCGCTTTGGCTTGAAGTTGGGAATTCCTTGATGAGTTTTCTTAATTCAAATTCGGGATTTTCTTTAGCGAAGTTGATAATTTTTTCTTCTAAAGAATCTGAATCAGTCTTACTTGTTTTTTTATTAACTAAACACACATCGCAGATACCGCAGGGTTCTGCATTTTCTTCTCCAAAGTAATCAACAAGTTGGCTTGTCCTACATGAAAATGTTTTGACATACGAAGACATTTTTTCAACTCGATGAATTTGTCGTTCTTTTAAAAAAGAATGGAGTTTTGTGTCAAATTTTATATTCTCAACTTGCAGACGCTCGCTCGTAAAAATAATTTTTGGATCATCATTGCTTGGCGAATAATCAATAATATTTTCTTGATGCAGCTGATTTAAAATGACTTTAACTTGTTCGACATTCATTTGAATAGATTGAGCCAATTTAAACTCATTTATTGCGACAGCATCTGAAAAAATGTTTTGATATGCACGGAGCAAAGCCTTTGTCAATCGCTCGTGTTGTCGATGACTCAGTTGATATCGATAAAGATCTTCTTTGGTGACACAAAGTCGTACAGTTGAAGGCGAATAAACACCTTCACTTAATTGAATCAACCCTTCTTTTTCAAGAGTTTTTAGTGCTGCATTTATGACTTGTACAGGTTGATTCGCTCGCTCGGATAATGCTCTGTAATCTAATAAAACAGATTCACCCTGCCCAGCTCCAACAGCAAAGCCTGCGCGGTCACATATAATTCGGTAAACCGATTTAATAATATCAAAACTCGGATACGATAAGTCAATTTGCTTTTCAAGTTTTGATAAATCAGATTGGTGGTAGAGTAGAATTCCAAATGCTTTTATTCCGTCACGACCTGCGCGGCCAGCCTCTTGAAAATAAGCCTCAGGACTATCTGGCACATCCATGTGGATTACCGATCGCACATCTGCTTTATCAATTCCCATCCCAAAAGCATTTGTCGCGACGACAACTCGATGCTTGTCAGCGATCCAATCTTCTTGTCGCTTGAGTCGCTCTACTGAGCTCAATCCAGCATTATAAAACGTTGCTGAGATATTATTTCGACTGAGATAAGCTGCTATTTCGCGAGTATTTCGTCTATTGCGAGCATACACGACAGAGCTGCCCGGTACACGATTTAATATGTGTGTCAGCTGCCCATATTTATCTTCTGTTTCGCGTACAACATAGCTGAGATTATCTCGCACAAAGCTTTTTTGAAAGACGCGTCCATCTTGAAAGCCTAGTTTTTCTTGAATGTCTTCTACGACTTGGGGAGTTGCTGTTGCAGTCAAAGCAATAATCGGAACATCTGGTTTTTTATCACGCAATTCTGAAATGCGCTGATACGGCGGCCGAAAGTCATAACCCCATTGACTGATACAATGCGCTTCATCCACAGCGATCATGCTGACAGGCATTGACTCGTAGCGATCCAAAAACATCCGAGTAAGCAATCGCTCTGGCGAGAGATAGAGAAATGAATAATTGCCAAAGCGGGCATTATCGAGCAAACGATCAATATCACGATGCCGCAAACCACTATGCACAGCAAGTGCTCGGATTCCTCTGCGCTTGAGTTGCTGCACTTGATCGATCATCAAAGCAACAAGTGGCGAAATTACAAGACACAAGCCTTCGCGAGCCAGTGCTGGTACTTGAAAACAAATAGACTTCCCACCGCCAGTCGGCAATAAGGCTAGAGTATCATGACCAGAATAAACTGAGTCAATAATATCTTCTTGCAGCGGCCTGAAGCTGTCGTAGCCCCAATACTGCTTCAGTATGTCCGTAAAATGATTCACCGATTTGTCAAAGCTACTTCAGCAGCTTGACAAAACAACTTAGAATGTTGGGCAACCGTATTTGCCGCCACCACCAATACCAGGGCAAGAACCTCCAAAGTTGACACTCAGCGTCAAGCCACCAATAAAATACCAATCATCATCTGAAGGGTCACCACGTCGCGTTCCAGCTTCATTCACTGTTTGAGGAGCGATTTCTAGAAACTCCCAGGTGCGATCAGCAAGATCTGCAGCCAAAGTCTCTCCGCCATCACGATCAAGTAATGCTTGACGATCAGCATACGTTGTACTCACATCATCGAGATAATCATTAAATGTTTTACGCACTCCAATATCAAGTCCAATTGTGATCGCTTCAACTGGAGAGTACTTTATACCAAATCCAGCAGGAATACTCAATTGAGTCAAGCCATACTTCGCCTTACCATCGATACCTTGCCCTTCAGTGCCGAGCGGCTGTAGGTCTATCCATTGACCATTCAATTGAGTCTGTGGATTGTACTTATACATAGCAGCTCCAGCATAAACATATGGCGTGAAGTTGCGGCCATCACAAGGCTCATAGCCAAGGATATTAAACTCACCGATCAAAGCAAACTCAGTAATATTTGAACGGAATGATAAATTACGCTCTCTTCGACTATCGCTATCAGCATCCGCATCAGATGCAGTTAATGTACCACGAGTCACACCGAGACGGATCGTCACAAATCGCTGCGGCGTGTAGCGAGCAAAAGCACCAAAGGCAAACTTCGTCTCACCAAATGAGATAAACGAAGAGCTCGGAGCCAAATCACCTTCATAAACACTTCCTCCAGCGAGGAGACCAAGCTCAAAATGTTGAGCCGAAACGCCCGTAGCAATCATCATCGCTACTGCAATAGACAGAATGTACTTCATCATAACAGGTTTATAGACGTCATAACGTCTTAGAAGACACAAAAGTATGTCTTTTCTCAAAGAGATTTTATGGGCCATCCGCAGCCTCATTTCAGTCGGCTGCGGTCGCTATGCTACGTGGCTCGCTGCTCGCTCGGCCTCATCGCTGCATTCGCAGCTTTTGAGTCTGGCTGCGCCACCACTTCGCAGCGCTTGTCCATTTACTCACTCTAAAAGAGGAGTGCAAAAGTTCGCAATAACTCATTATTTTGTGGTTATGCGAAGTAATATGTGCGTATATCATTGATATTCCATGATTATGCGAATTTCGCTTTACTTACTAATATAGATGGTTATGCGAACATCTATATGTCAGTTATGCGAAATTTCGCATATTTGTATCGTTACCACACATTAAAAAAACATCGTGCTTCAATGAAAAAACTGATTTTTATTTTAATAAT
>JAHDHF010000004.1 GCA_020631455.1 Saprospiraceae bacterium | reverse complement strand
AATTCACTAAAGCTATCCAAACGGCATAGGGATAGTAGGCAGTCCCGATTTATCGGGAGATGCAAGGCGTAGCCGCAGCAGCCGAGCGAATAGCGAGCTGCCGCATAGCCCGCCGCCGAGCATTGCGAGGCGGATGCCCAATAAAAACAAACAATTATTGCACGACTGTCGTCGTTGATTTACCAAGTAGACCATTGATCCACTCGTAGACTTGCTCTCCGAATAATCCGCCAGCGAGTGTCCAGGCGATCACTGAAATGGTCATATACAGAAAGAGCTTTGGCTTATTGCTGACAAATGAATTGGCGATGATGACGCCTACTGGCAAGCTAATCATGGTAGGAGAAATGAAGGCAAGGCCGATCAATCCAAACCGCTGCTTGAACTTTACGAGCCGACGCTTGCGCTTTGTAAATACCGGGCGCGATTTTTTGCGTTCTTCGAGTTTTGGGACGAGCTTGTAGATCAGCTTTTTGAAGCCTTCGTACACGTATGTGAAAAATACGATTCCAATAAAGCCACCAATAGTATTGTAGAGGCAGACTTCCCACCAAGCAAAACCGTAGGTCACTGAAAGCGGCATAGCAACCCAACCGAGTTTAAAACTCGCCAAGAATATGATGGTCGAAATCTGTGTCAGCTTCATTGATAGCCTTGGGCTATTGCATCATGTCGGCGATGACTTGTAGCCCTTCGTAGATGTACAAATCCTTGCGGATGGCGTCATGGAACGACTTCCGACGATCTTGTACTGTCTTGTCATCGAGCTTCTCGTCAGTGACTTTTTTCGTCTCAGAAATAGTTATTCCTTCGATCTCTTTGTCGAGTTCCTCAAATTCTTTTGCAGCAGCTTCAAGTTGTTCGTTGCGCTCGCGATGCTTGGTAAGATTGAGCGTATACTGTGTCATTTTGCTCAGTTCTTCTCGTTGGCGGGCGTTCGTTTCGAGTGCTTTGTAGCGTGTGTCTGTCTGGACACGTTGCTTGCTATTTGTTATTGTACTCGAATAAGAATTCGGCGAAAAATACTCTTTGTAATCCGTCTCTTTGATCTTGTCAAATGGCAACGCATAATCATAGCTGCTTTCGCCAGTCGGAATGTAGCTGTACGCATCAGGAATGATAATGTCTGGAATGACGCCTGTTTTTTGATTTGTGCTTCCGTCGATGCGATAGAACTTCTGAATCGTGACTTTGAGTGATCCAAGCGGCTTGGAGAGCTTCGTGCCGCGCGGAAGTGCATTGTCGAGTTCAAAGAATCGCTGAACTGTGCCTTTGCCGTATGTACTCGGACTGCCGATCACGATTGCACGATCATAATCTTGCATTGCTGCTGCTAGAATCTCTGAAGCAGATGCGCTGAATGAGTTGGTCAAAATCACTAGCGGCCCGTCATAAAGAACTTCGCCATCGCGATCACGGTAAACCGAAGGCTTGCCTTTGCCTGGCTTGACTTGTACGACTGGGCCTTGCGGTATAAACAAACCTGCAATATCGATCACATCACGAAGCGAGCCACCACCATTATTTCGAAGATCGAGGACGATGCCTTCGACATTTTTCTTCTGAAGATCGATGAGCGCTTCTTTCATGTCTTCGTGACAATTGCGACCGCCTTTGCCACTGAAGTCTGCATAAAAACTCGGTAATTGAATATAGCCTGTTGCTTGTCCAGTCTCTTGCTGTATGACAGCAGACTTGAGGTAGCCCTCTTCAAGGTTGACGACATCGCGCACGATCGGAATTTGTTTAATTGTTCCGTCGACTTTCTTGACCGTCAAAAGAACTGTTGTCCCTTTCTTGCCGCGGATCAGCTGTACTACATCGCTTAAGCGCATATTGACGATGTCCATTGCTTCGCCATCTTCTTGAGCGACTTTGATAATGAGATCATCAACTTCGAGATCACCTTGCTTCCAACTTGCACTTCCAGGTACGATGCGTACTACTTTCGTATAGCCATCATCTTCTTGGAGGCTTGCACCGATGCCTTCTAAGCGGCCAGACATTCGAATATCAAAATTTTCCTTCTCTCGTGGAGGGAAATAAGATGTATGTGGATCAAACGCCTGCGTCACAGCACCGAAATACACATTGAGATAATCGTTGCGTGTATTCTTTTTGAGGCGATCAAAATACTTGCGCTGTCCATCTTCAACTTTTTCGCGAGCTTCTTCCTCGAGTTCGACATACGAGCGGCGTTCAGCTTTTTCTTTCTCATTTTCTTGATCGATGAGATTGTTTAGTCGCAAAAGCGTACGATACTTCAATGTTTTACGCCAGTAGTCTCGTAATTCAAGATTGTCTTTGGCATAATTGATTTTCTCGCCTTCAAATTCGATAAACTCGTCTTTATCAAAATTGAATGGTTCTGCGAGTATGTCTTTGTAAAAGCCTTCAACGACATCAAGCTGCTCAAGGAAATCCTTGTACGTTACTTCGAAGAATTCAAGATTAGCTTCAAGGCTTAAATCATCAAGATCAGTTGCATAAGCTTGATAGCGATTGTATTGTTGCTGCGTGTAGAAGCGCTTCGTATTGTCCATGTCATCCATGTACATCTTAAAGCAGCGTTTCGAGAATTCATCATCAATCTCAAGTGGATCATAATGTAATTCTGCAAGGCCAGCCAATAGAGCACGATACAATAATGTCTCACGCTCGGGATCAGGTTCATTACCTGATTGTGTAAAGTTTGGATACGCTGCAGCAAGAATTCCTGCTACCAACATAAGTGGCAGCACTAGAATCAATAATCGTTTCATATTGAAAGGTCTTCGATCGGTTGATGTCATAAGTGAATGACAAATTACAATTCATAATGTCAAATTCGATGCCTAGACATGTAGTTTGACTCATAATGAGCTGCTAAACAACTAAAATTTGAGGTGTTTGACCGTTAAAGAATTCTGAATAAGCTGCTGAAGTGAGTCAAATCCGATCTTGACATGCTCATCAGCAAAATTGGCAGAGACAGATTTATCACTTTTTGTCGTCTTGACACCAGCTGGGATCATCGGCGTATCGCTCACAAGGAGTAAAGCACCAGCAGGAATTTTATTGACAAAGGCAGCTGTAAACAAAGTCGCTGTCTCCATGTCTATTCCCATGCATCTGATTTGACGGAGATAATCTTTAAACTCTAAATCGTGCTCCCAGACGCGGCGGTTGGTTGTATAAACCGTACCTGTCCAATAGTCTCGACCATAATCACGGATCGTAGTAGAAATTGCTTTCTGCAAAGCAAAAGCAGGCAGAGCTGGTACTTCTGGCGGCAAATAATCATCACTTGTTCCCTCTCCGCGCACAGCTGCGATTGGCAAGATTAAATCCCCTAGCCTATTCTTCTTTTTGAGTCCTCCACATTTTCCTAGAAAGAGTACTGCCTTTGGTTTGATTGCAGTCAAAAGATCCATTACAGTTGCTGCATTTGGGCTTCCCATCCCAAAGTTGATCATTGTGATTTCTTTAGTGCGCGCTACTTGCATAGAGTATTTTCCTGCTTTTTGCGCTTTTGCTCCGTAGAGCTTGACAAATCTGTCGATATAATCACTAAAATTGGTCAGCAAAATGTATTTGCCAAAATCTTCCAGTTTGAGCCCCGTATATCGTGGGAGCCAATTTGCTACTATTTCTTTTTTCGTTTTCATAGCCGCTAAGGTAATGTATGATTGCTAAGGATATTTTGGGGCTGCCCGCGCCTGTGGCGCGGTCGGGCTATTCGGCACTCTCTCAGCGCTCCAATGTCGCGCTGAGTTCAGACAACGCCTTCTATCCCTCAGCCAATAATACTCTTTTGGACAAGCGCTGCGAAGTGGTGGCGACAGCCAGACGCGACGTAGGAGCTGCCGAGCGAACCCCGACTACTCAGGGTTGCAGCGAGCCACGAAGCATAGCGACCTCTATTCTTTCTAGTGAAAATTCAATAGAAAAATAGAGGATGGCCCATATTCATAATTCGAATAAAAAAATGCGTCTCCGAAAAAAAAACGAAGACGCATTTTCTAATGACACATTGATAAAATCTAAGGCATTAGTGTATACCGCTTAATCACAGTCGCCTCTCCAATTGTCAAGCGAATAAAGTAAATGCCAGCTGCTCCAGTAAATTGAAGTTGCTCATTGACTTGATTGACTTCACCATAATTATTAGTAGAAATCAATCGACCAGTTGCGTCCATAATGTCGAGACGCACAGACTGCTTCGTTTGCAGATCCAAAGTAAACAGAGCTGTACCCGATCCAAATGTTGGAACGAGACTTAATTCATTGAGACCTTGTACATCTTCGATAGAAACAGCGACAGATACTGTCTGCGTGAAAACATTTGTGCATGTACCATTATCTACTGTTAATGTCACTGTGTATGTGCCAGCTGCTGTATATGTGTGTATCGGATTTTGCATTGTGCTTGTATTGCCATCACCAAAATCCCAGGCCCATGATGTCGCGCCTGTAGATAGATCAGTAAATGTATAGTCTGAACCAACGTTTGTAGAAGAGAAATTGGCCGTCGGAGTAGCTGCTACTGTGACGAGTGCTGGCTCAAGTGCTGAGAAGCAACTTGCTTCGCGGACTTCCCAGTCGTAGAGATAGTAATAGAAATCTGGACCTGCTGGTGAACCAGTCATTGTCAAGATTCCGCCGAGATCATACGGATAATTAGCTCCAGAGTCATTTCTAAATAAATCAACTCCCGTACCGCCAACTGAATATGAACCAGGACTTGGGACATCGATATTGAGCGTCACGCGGCTCGTGCCATTGGGGATATTGACGGTTACAGTTTGAAGTGTTGCTCCAGTTGCGTCAAACAATGAGATGTCTCGATTGCCAGCTCCGTCTGCATCGACAAAAACAGAAACGAGTGTAAATGGAACGAATGCATCAAACTCTACCGTACCGGTAAAAGTTGTACCATGATAGGCTCCAGTACCAAAGCTATTATTTGCTGGGCCGACATTTTGCGAAGGCTGAACAATCTCAGACTGCGCGAAGAAAGTCGATGTAGCGCCTACGGGACCAGTCGTAAATGTTGAACCTGTACCAACTTGATTATTCGCTGCATCAAACCAATTGATTGTACCCGCACCACTTGCATTAAGCGTCGCATTGTCATTGGCGCAAATTGTTGCGCTAGTAGTTGTTGGAGCTGCAGGAAGAGCTACTGTTACATAGCTTGTTTTAGTCTCAACATCGCTACCGATCGTATTTGAAGCAGTCAAAGTAACTGTGTATGTACCAGAAGCTGCATACGTGTGTGATGGATTTTGAAGCGTACTTGTATTACCATCACCAAAATTCCACAACCACGTTTGCGGAATATTTGTCGATTCATCAGTAAAGTTGAATGATCCGCTACAACTTGTCGTTACATTGACGCTAAAGTCTGCTGTAGGAGCTACAGTTGGATTTTGGCAGAATGAAGGCAAATCAAATGCTTCGACTTGGTCTGTACGACTATTAGAAGATCCTTGGGTAGCACTAAATCCAAACCCACGGTTTGCAAAAACCTCCCAGATCAAACAACGATTCTGTCCGCCAGTAAATGCTTGATCGGCTGCAATGATTGCATCACGACCATCAATCATTCCTGGATTACAAGGCTGCAATTTCATACCATCAAGGACGAGTTGCATCGCAAGATTGTTTCCGCCAGTACCATTGTATAGATCTGGATCATAGCCATATGTGTCAATCAATGCCCAAGTCAAATCCCAAAGCACAGTTGCGAATACAAATCCGACTCCGTGTGGTTGAGAAACATTGGCAGCATCATTTGAATCACCATAAGTAAAGCCATTAACAGCAAAATCAGTACTGTACGCTGCTGGGCGAATACCAATACCAGTGGTTGATTGACCGACAGCATACGTTCCTACTCCACGAATATCAGTTCCAGCATCGCCTGGCTCAATAGTGAGCATCAAACCCAACCAATCTGACCAACCTTCACCCATTTGCTCATCATTGCCGAGACAGTTAGAGTTGCTCGGGCCTCCTGTTAAACGGTTTGACACACCATGACCATACTCATGAGCGATGATACCATTATCGTAGTCCCCATCTTTATCGACATTTCCTGCACCTTGTTGTAGTGTAACATTGACAGCTCCTGAACCAAGTGCTACTTTAATGTTAGCACAATCAGCTTGGTCAATCATAATTGAAGGAATCGTGATTGTATTATCTGTTCCCCCCATTTGGATAGGGCCGCCTGCAACATTGTTACAAACAACGACTGCAACTGCACCTTCATCCTGTGCATTCTTAACTTTTAAAGTGAAATTGCAATTTCCACGATCTACTAACGCTATATTTCCATTTATCGCGGCTCCATTAATCAAGGCATTACATCCTTCATTAGGATTTGCTGTACCATCATCCACAAGTACGAGATTACCAGTAATTGGTGTAGCTGGTAAGCCAGGACCAAATGTCCCCTCAAGTGAACTGTAAGGTCCAGCTACAGTTGCAGGAGAGTTTACATTCATTAAATTCTGCACAGAACTTCCCCCTGTCCAGAGATACATCTGCATTCTCGGATTTTGGCCATCGTCAGGTGTGAAGAAATTCGCGTTGTTTGTACCGCCACCATCTTGGGCTTGTGACTCAACATAATCTCCACCTTGTCCGCCATTTCCATAATTATTTTGCTGGAAGTTACCTGATGCTTCATCAAAACCATAGCGATAATACACATCATGCATGATATTGCTCATATAAAACAAATTCACAACGGCAGCATCGCTACTTGCACTTGGTTGTGCTCCAGGATTGTACGGGAAGTCAAAATCTAAATTTGCGCCTCCATCTGGCTCATCACCAGCTGATGTATTTGTATCGTTGACATCTAAGTATGCGTGTACATTATTACCGCGAGTAATAGTAAATTCAGGTCCAGCAGCTCCATTTGTATCATGCCAGCCAAAAGGCGAAGCTACAGGATCAGAAGGATCAAGCACTAAAGAGCGAGAACCATGATTTGGACTTTCTACTGGAATAGCAAATACTCGATAACTATTTGCAGCACTGTTCTGAGTTTGGAGTTGAGTTAAGTCACGAGCTGTTCCGTGATTTCCAGAGCAAGAGCCTTGTCCATTGCCATGATCAAACTGACAATGGATGACACGATCACGCTTATAAACGATTTGCCCATTAGCTGCATCAACATATGAGATGTAAGCATGCTTACCTGCATCAAGTTTAACTTCCCATACGAGTCTTATGCTTGATTCATCAGCAGAAAGGCGATACACTAATCGAGCTCTTGCATCATTCAAAGCATCTGCGCCGCCTTCAAAACTTGTTTCTTGAGCTGCTCCTCGTGATGTGGTTTTTGCTTGTACTCCAACTATAGACATATCAACATCTTGCATCGCAGCTTTTACAGCTGCATTTGCAGAAAACGATTGACTTGATGATTCAATTTTACTTTGCAAATCAGAGATCAATGCAGAGCCTACATTTAACACCTTTCCAGTTTTCAAAATATTGACATTCGTATGAGTACCAATCACATCGATACCATTGATCGTCTGCACGAGCCAAACATGTGTGACGCCAGTATGCTTCGATACATATTGGTCAGTGATTCTGTAATCTTTAAGATCAGACGCATTGATGTTGTACTCCGCAGCAGTTTCGCTGAGGTAATCAAGCGCAATTCGTTCGGCTTGCTGTCCAAATAAAAAATTGAGACTGCAAACCAAAGTAAGAGAAAGGAGAAAAATCCGTTTCATGATTTGTGGTTGGTGTTGTTTGTTTAAGCAACGAATGTAACTCTTTGACAAAGCAATTAAAAATCTAGATGTTCAAAGTCTTGATAAAGAGACAAAAATGAGACATACAATTGGACGATTTGTGGGCCATCCGTACCGAGTAAACTCGGTACGGTCGCTATGCTGCGTGGCTCGTTATTCACTCGGCCGCCTACGGCGTCTGCTCATTGCATTCGCACCACTTCGCAGCGCTTGTCCAAATAGAGCCATCATTTATTCATATTCATTCATATTTCAAATTCCAAGAAAATGAGTACAATTACAGTTTAATTCAAGGGGAAATGTATTCAATCATAGGAGCAGGCATTGGCGGCCTCATGACAGCAATTGCGTTTGAAAAAGCACATATAGAATATCAAGTCTTTGAAAGAGTTTCTTCTTTTGGAGATGTCGGTGCAGGCATTTGGTTATCCCCAAATGCACTACAAGTACTTGACTACTTTGGTCTACTCCAAGAAGTACAACAAAATGGAAATTCAATAGACAGAATAACAATTGGATTGCCAGACCTTTCCCCTATCTCGGATAGCCCTCAAGAGGCAATTAAAGAGCGATTTGGTTATTCTACTATTGCCATTCATAGAGGAGCACTTCAAAAAATTTTAGTAAACAATATTCCAAGGGAAAAATTACATTTTGAAAAATCATTTTCGTCAATTGAAAATTCTCAAAAAAATATAACGAGTATATTTTTTGAGGATGGTAGTTCTGTCAAAACTAATTTTATAATCGGCGCTGATGGAATTCATTCTAAAGTCAGGCAGCACATTTTTCCAAATAGTAAAACACGGTATTCTGGACAAACATGTTGGAGAGGAATAGCTCACACAACTCTTGATTCTGAATTTGATCACAGAGTATATGAACTTTGGGGCAATCAAATTCGATTTGGAATTTCAAGGATTTCTGAAGGTCAGTATTATTGGTTTGCTGTAGCGTTAGATGAAGCAAACAAAAAAGATAATCCATCTGAGACCAAGATAAAGCTTCTCGCCATGTTTGAAACATTCGATTCATCAGTCTTGAAGCTTATAGCTTCAACTCCTGATGATAAAATTTTAAGAAATGATATTCTTGATCTCAATCCATTAAATCAATGGCATAAGAATAATATTTGCTTGATTGGAGATGCAGGACATGCTACAACTCCAAACATGGGACAAGGCGGCGCTCAAGCAATAGAAGATGCTTATTATTTAAGTCATATAATCAAGCAAAATTCATGTGACGACACTTTTCAACAATTCCAAAAGAAGAGGTTTTCTAAAGTCAATTCAATTGTTAAACAATCTTGGACAACTGGAAAAATAGCTCATTGGAAATATGGCAAACGAATTCGGAATATGATCTTCAAAAGTATTCCAAACAAGCTCGTCATAAAAAAGATGCTCGATATGTATGAAATAGATAAATTCGAATTATGAAAAATGCGCTAAATAACAAAAAGCGTATACACATAAATTACAAAGGAATCATACATGTATTCTTTCCTTTGTTTGCTGGAGCATTAATCTATTTATTTTTACGTGATGATGCGAGTATCATATCAAATCTTTCAAACTACAAGATCAGCATAAATTTAAATCTATGGCTTGATTCATTTATCAAGTACTCATTAGCCGATGGTTTATGGCTGTACTCATTTCTTTGGACAATTTCACTTTTGAATCAAAACAACAAAAAACTAGTTATTGCATTAACCATTTTAGCAACATCAGCAGCAATAGCAAGTGAAATCTGCCAGAAATACTCGTTCATTAAGGGTACTTTTGATTATCACGATATTGCAACCTATCTTGCTGCTTATTCTCTTTTTCATCTTAGCTTTTACTTCAATATTGATTTGAAATGAAATCCATCCTCACAACTCTCTTCAAAAACATACTTATTTTCTCTATTTTTTTGATTTTTGCGTTAGCATCGGGAGATCCATCAAGTACAACAGATACATATAAGAGTACTGATGCTGCTTATTCAATTATGGCTGACACCTATCGGTTTTTTGATGGGCTTGATCCTAACGCGACGTATGCTAAAGAATTTCATAAATCTTCTATAGACCCGACTCAATTAAATATAAAACAAGCATATTTACCTATTCTAAAACGATTTTTGAGCAAAGATCAAAATGAATGGAATAATCGCTATCCTGAGTGGAACTGGCTCGACAAAATGCTCATACGTGACTTGCCGCTTTTAGATACTTTACAGCTCTCAACCAAAGAATTAAATAATACCAATTGGAGAACTCGAGAATGGAAAAACATAACGCATATTTTAGTATTTAGTCCATTGCCTATGAGTCAAATGCCGAAGATCATCGATGATGAATCATTTGAAACAGGAATTTTTGAAGGTTGGATGTACTTATATGATGTAAATGCTAGAAAAATTGTTTCTCAAGACAAACTCGAAGTCTATAATTCAGATCATATCAAGTATAATACTGGCGGCTACAAATTGGGTAGAATTTTCAACGATGACCCGAAGCAGGAAATAAAGCATGACTTTCAAAAAAACTTTAAACTCAAAGTAGATTCACTTACTTCATCTTCTATTGATATTTCAGTAGGCTACACTGGATTTTAGATATTAGTTAATTCTACTTCGTCAATAAGTCGGATCAATTAAACCAAAAAACATTATCACTATTTACTTTGGCTGAGGGATAGAAGGTGTTGTTTGAACGAGCGTAGCGAGAGAGTGCCGGATAGCCCGACCGCGAACCTGTGAGCGGGCAGCCCCAAATAAAAAACGCTTCTCCAAAAATGAAGAAGCGTTCTATTTAAGAATATTGAATTAATATAATTAAGCATCTCGAAGTTCTTCGCCATCAAGGCGACGATACTGAACTTGTCCTTCAACTGAAGCCGTATCAACTAATTTTACGCCTCGTCGTAGATAAGCTGGTTCTGACTCGATCCGACGTAAGTCATCAGATTTGTCAATTGATACTGGTGGTCTACGATCAGGTTTCTCGCCAAAGTGTGAGCCAAAACTTCCTCCGCTTGACATTGCTTGCTGCTGATGTTGCACTTCTTGGTTGAGATCAATGGTTTGATGTGTTGGCTCAGCACTATGAGTTTGAAAATCAGCTTGAGAATTTAAGGGTTGGTCTTTCGATTCTTCTGCTGCTTCAGTTTTTTTTGGTTGCTCTTTTTGTCTAGTCCCTTGGAGATCATCGATCTCAAGCTCTTGAAATCCAGTTGCGATAACGGTCACTGCAAGCTTATCTCCAAGTGCTTGGTCAAAAGCATTACCCCAAATGACATTAACTTCTTCGCCTGCTTGATCCCAAATGAAATCTGTGATTGTACCAATCTCGCTCATGGTTGCCTCTTGCGTACCTGAAGTGATGTTCAGCAAGATATTTTTTGCACCAATAATACTATTGTCTTCGAGAAGTGGACTGTTGACCGCTTGCTCAACTGCTTTGAGTGCACGGTCATCACCAGAGCCATATCCGACGCCCATAATCGCTGGGCCGCTATCACGCATGACTGTATTAACGTCTTCGATATCGACATTGATATGTCCGCGTACAGTGATGATTTCTGCTATTCCTTTGGCTGCTGTGGTCAAGATATTATCTGCAAAAGCAAAGGCTTCTGTCGCTGTTGAGTTGGCGTGAAGCTCTTGTAATTTGTCATTGCTGATGACAATATAGGTATCGACATTTTCTTTGAGTGCGTCAAGTCCTGCTTTCGCATGGCGACGACGGACTGGCCCTTCAAATCTGAATGGCAATGTCACGATCGCTACTGTCAAAATATCTTTTTCCTTGGCGACTGAAGCTACGAGTGGCGCCGCACCTGTGCCTGTACCACCACCGAGGCCAGCAGTGATAAAAACCATTTTGGTAGAATCATCAAACATGCGTTCGATGTCTTCGCGTGACTCAATAGCAGCCTCGCGACCAATCTCGGGACGCGCTCCTGCTCCATGCCCTTCGGTCAAGAGTGGACCAAGCTGCATTTTGTGTTGAACTGGTGATCCGTCGAGTGCTTGGTTATCCGTATTCATGATATAAAAGTCGACGCCTTTGATACCATGCGTATACATATTTGTGACAGCATTGCTTCCGCCTCCGCCTACACCAATCACTTTAATAATGTGATTTCCTTTTTCGTCTTGAAATTCCATATGGAGTTGAACTGACATAAATTAAATAATCAATACTCAATGAATTTAATCATTCATTGGTGTGTCGTTTCCGCCTTCGAGCCAAGATGTAAATGATTTAAATACACCTTTGACAGCTTTACGAGTAGTATTGACTTGTTCGTTAATAGGAGATTTTGAGTCTTTGCGACTTGCTTGTTTACTTGCTTGATCTGCAGCGCTTAATAGTAATCCAATCGCAGTCGAATACATCGGACTTTTGACTTGTGCAATTGTATTTGTCGCTAAAAAGTGATCGGGCAGTCCGAGCGTCGTCTCAATACTTGAATGAGCTGAAACATGATCCGCGATATCATTTAATAAAGCGCCACCGCCAGTGAGCGTTATACCGCAATGCAGTTTGTCAATCATACCTGACTGCTGCAAGCTCCAGTACACGAGATCAAATAACTCTTCGACTCGTGCTTGGATGATTTTTGCAAGATTGATTTCCAATACTTGGATTGGAGCTCGATCTCGGATGCCAGGCACTGTAATAATTGAATTGCCAGCTTTTTTGCTCAGCGCAGTTCCGCATTGGATTTTAAGTGCTTCAGCTTGCTGATCGAGTAAACGAAATGCGTCTTTCAAATCACGCGTAATGATGTTGCCGCCAATCGGAATGACATCTGTATGAATGATTGAATTATTGTGGAAAACTGCTATGTCAGTTGTTCCGCCACCGATGTCTACAAGCACAACTCCGCCTTGCATTTCTTCATCTGTCAATACGGCTCTCGAAGACGCAAGTGGCTCTAAAGTGATTGAAGCAACAGAATATCCAGCTCGCTTGACAGCTTCCTCGACATTTTTGACGTGACCAAGATTACCCGTTATAAAGTGAAAATTCGCCTCGAGGCGAGAGCCAGTTCTACCGATTGGATTTTCGATTCCGTACTCGCCATCAAGAATAAATTCTTTGGGTAAGACATGAATAATTTGATCGCCTGCTGGCAAGTTTGTTCGATGCGCATTTGCAATTAGTGCTTCGACGTCCTTTTTCGATACTTGCGAATTTGGGCTTGGGAGCGTGATCATCGTATGCTGCTCAAAACTCTTTATGTGTTGACCTGCAATACCGACATGGATATTGCCAAGCTGCCTACCTGCTTGCTTTTCAGCGAGATTGAGTGCTTCTCTGATTGCTTGGCTTGACTGCTCAAGGTTGCGTACGACACCACGTTCTACACCTGTACTTGCCACTTTTCCGATGCCGAGTATTTCGAGTTTTCCGTATTCATTAACGCGACCTGCAAGGGCACATGTCTTCGTAGTACCGATGTCAAGAGCTGTAAAAATCTGTGATTCTAATTTCGTTCCTTGTGTTTCGTTCATGAAAATTCTAGTCCTAGGGAGTTTACTTTACTCACGTTTTTTGGCGACAACCTGATCTTTGTATCGCAAGTCAAAAGACTTGTATGTACTCCAACCAACTGTGTTTATTGCCTCTTTATAAAACGTATTGAGCTTATAAAATTTGTCTTCTAAATGATCTGTTCGACCGACGATTATTGTATGATCACCGATCTTTGGGGCTAAGATATATTCAGCATTTTTCTTGCGCCGAATTTGCTCGACTTGCTTGTGGAGAAGATCATCATTTTTGATCGTCGAGGCAAGTAAAAACACATCTGCAAGGATTGCCGAATCGGCTGCCGACCATACCGTCTCGCCCACCCGTTTCATCTTTGGTAAAGCTCCTGTCACGACAGGAACTCGCGCAGTAAAATGCCTCGAAAATGGCATTGGCTTTCCTTCTACATCTAAGTAAAAAGCAACATCAGTAGAAGCATGAAGTCTAACGAGTGGCTCGCGCTGCCAAACAGTAATCGAGAGCTGACCATCTGTACCAAGGTAAACATTGGCTTTGCTGATAAATGGATCGAGTACCAAACCGCGCTCAGCATCAGCAAGATCAAGATCAGTCAAATCATCACCAGTTAATGTATTGCCAGAATGACGGCGCAAAGCCATCAACACTTCTTGCTCTGTAATGAAGCGCTCGTCTAGTTCTGCTTTGATCGTCACTTGCGGTAGCCCTGCAGTCGTCTGCATACGCAAACTAACAATGCGTAATAAAAAGATTGCGAGCAGAACAATTCCGATCACAAGCAACAATCTGATATTTAAAAAGCGTTTCATAATAAAATACAAATTTGGGGCTGCCCTATTTTTCTATTTCAAATGATATAGAAAAAAATAGGTCGGGCTGTCCGCAGTACGGTAACCTAGCTTTTTGGTTTCTATTGAAAAATAGAAACCAAAAATCCGCCTGACGGCGCTGCTCCCATCCCTCAGCCATTACTACTTGTTGGACAAGCGCTGCGAAGTAGTGGCGACAGCCAGATGCGAATGTAATGAGCAGCCGAGCGAACAGCGAGCTACGAAGCATAGCGACCGCCGAACAGCGTGAGGCGGATGGCCCACTTTTATCGAAATCGACTATTGCTTTCATCATTTATTGCGATTAAACACTCGATTTATTTTTTGGATACAATCAGGTATAATTGTATAAATATCGCCTGCGCCCAATATCATCCAAACATCGGCATCCCGAAAATTGAGTCTGCCCACAATATCTTGTAGTGAAAAAACTCCACGAATATCGTTCGTCATTTTATGACAAATTTTGTCAGAAGTAACACCTTCGATCGGAAGCTCACGTGCTGGATAAATATCAATTAAATATGCAAGATCAAATTGACTAAGCGATGCAGCAAACTCATCTAGAAAATCTTGTGTCCTCGAAAATAAATGAGGCTGAAAAATAGCTGCAATGTTTTTATTAGGAAATACCTGACGAGCTGCTTGGTAAGCTGCTTGAATTTCGGTTGGGTGATGCGCGTAATCATCTATCAGAGTACAATGCTCTGAAGAATATCTTAATTCAAAGCGACGAGAGATTCCTTTAAATGATTCTACTGCTTGAACGATAGATTTATTCGAAATACCAACTTGTTGTGCTATTGAAATAGCAGCAGCAGCATTCATCGCGTTGTGCGCTCCATGAAAACTTGTTCTGAGGTCAAGTTTACCTTTTGGCGTATTTAATGTATAACAGGTTTTCCCTTCTTCTGCTCTTAAGTTTAGTATTTCAAAATCAGCATCATTTCCTATGATAGAATCAGCTCTTCGTTTAATGGAATCATCAACATTGTCAGCAACAGTTAATGATCCATTCTTTGGAATCAAATTTGAAAAGTCTAGAAATGTTTCAAGCATTGCAGAATGGGAACCATAAATATCAAGATGATCGGCATCACTGTTCATAATAGCTGCATGAGTCGGCTCTAGATGCATAAATGAACGATCAAATTCATCTGCTTCGACAACTATATATTCACTTTTTCCTGCTACAAAATTTGAATTTAAATCAGCAGAAATTCCACCCAAAAAAGCCGTCACATCAATACCGCCGACTCGAAGTATATGTGTCAATAAAGAAGTCGTAGAAGTTTTACCATGTGTACCAGCTACTGCGAGAGTGGTATATGCACGACTAATGATTCCAAGCATTTCGGCTCGCTTGAGCATTGGTTTATTCGCAGCTCGACAGTGCTCTATTAATGGATGATCTTCTTTAAGAGCTGGTGTATAAATGATGCAATTAAAATTCTTGAGTTCAGGAAGCTGCTCAAACGAATACTCAATTTCAATACCTTCGTGTTGTAGCTGATTTGTTAATTGAGTCCTAGCACGATCATAGCCTCTGACCTGAACGTTTTTACTATTAAAAAATCGAGCAAGAGCGCTCATGCCTATGCCGCCTACTCCTGCAAAATACACAGCTTGTATATCTTCAAGTTTGAGCATTTACTTTAAGTGAGA
Source organism: Saprospiraceae bacterium (assembly GCA_020631455.1). GTDB lineage: Bacteria > Bacteroidota > Bacteroidia > Chitinophagales > Saprospiraceae > JAHDHF01. The sequence goes on along the minus strand of JAHDHF010000004.1, from coordinate 35,222 downwards.
TTGTATGACATCGAGTATTTGCTGAGTCGCATCTGGTCGAGCAAATTGCTGTATCGACTTTGATAATTGATTTAGCTTTTCATCATTTCCAATTGTTTCAAGTGCAACAGGAACAAGTTTCATTTCGGCATCAGAATCTTTTACATAAATTGCTGCTCCAGATTCAACAAGTGCTTTAGCATTTTCTGTTTGATGATCTTCTGCGACATTCGGAGATGGCACAAGAATAGAAGCTTTATTCAAGGCACATAATTCTGAGATCGTCAACGCTCCAGCTCGTGCAATTACTAAATCAGCTGCTTGGTAAGCTATACCCATATCTTCAACGAAAGCAGAAATATGAACATTTTCGAGCTGAGCTACTTCGCTGTTTTCATATTGCTCGATATAGCCTTTTCCGCACTGCCAAATAATCTGAATCTCAGATTCTCTTAATTGCTGAAGGCTATTTGCCATTGCTGCATTTAACGTACCTGCACCTAAAGATCCTCCTGTTAAAAAAATAGTTTTTTTATTCGGATCAATACCAAGTTGAGCACGGGCGCCTTCTTTTGAATAAGAACATTCAAGTATAGTCTGTCGAATTGGATTACCTGTTTGTGTAATAGGAGTCGATCCAAAAAAACGATCCATGTTTGGAAATGCAGTACATATATGTGAAGCGACTTTTGCAAGTAATTTATTCGTCACTCCTGGATAGCTATTTTGTTCGAGGAGAACGACTGGAATGCCGCGTTTGGCAGCTACATAGCATAAAGGACCACTCGCATATCCGCCTACACCGATACAAACATCAGGCTTAATTCTATTAACAATACTCACACTTTTAAGAATACTACTAATGAGCTTAATTGGCAAGGCAATATTCTTATATATTTTTCCCCTAGAAAAACCAGATATCCAAAGGCCAGTGATTGAAAAACCAGCTGCAGGAACTTTTGCCATTTCTAATTTACCAAGTGCCCCAACAAACTGAATTGTTGCATTTGGAAAATGATCGCGTATTTCCTGGCCAATTGCAATGGCTGGAAATACATGACCACCAGTGCCCCCGCCTGCGATTATGATATGTGGTCGAGTACTCAATTATTCAGGCACTTCTGTTGTCAAGAAATTGCTTACACCTAGAATTATCCCAAATGCCATAGCAGTAAATAATAAAGATGTGCCTCCAAGACTCATAAATGGCATCGGCAAGCCTGTAACTGGAACAAGTTTGACTGCTACTGCCATATTAATAAATGCTTGTAACACAAGCATAAAACCAAGGCCAAAAGCGACAAGTGCTTCGAATGTCATCTTCGTTTTATTAACAATGCGAAAGACTCGCCACATAATAATCGAAAAAATAGCGACAAGAAAACCACCACCTAAAAGGCCATATTCCTCTACAATAAATGCATAAACAAAATCAGAATACGGGTGAGGTAAAAAATTACGGAAGACACTATTTCCAGCTCCTACACCAAAAAGGCCGCCTTCACTTATCGCCATCTTTGAGTATTGAACTTGATACCCTCCGTCTGTATTAACAAATTCATCTATTCTACCAGTCCATGTATGGACACGGATCACATCAGGGAAGATTGTGCCGAACAAATACAATATAGAAAATAAAAAAAGTCCAATCCCGATAAGCCAAAAAATGTATTTTATACTCACACGCCCAACAAACATGAGGACAAGGCAGCTAACAAACATTAGTAATGCTGTACTCAAGTCAGATGGTGCAATCAACAAACAAGTAAGACAAACAGGAATAATGATCGGCATAAATGCTGAACTCAAATCTTTAATGACTCCTTGTCTATTTGTGAGCTCACGTGCTACATATAATAGTAAAGCAACTTTTGCAAACTCAGAAGGTTGAAACGTCATTCCAATAACAGGCAATCGAATCCATCTTCGAGCATCATTGTATTCTACTCCAAATAAAAGAGTATACACAAGTAAAGCTATAGAAAGCAGCCACAATATTGCTGAGACATTGAGGATCATTTTAGGCCGTATATTCGAAATAGCAGCCATAATGGCGACACCAGCAACAACAAAAAAGCCGTGCTTGAATAAGAAATAATAAGAAGGCAGATTTGAATCAGCAGCAAGCCCAGCTGTACTGCTATACAATACAACAAATGAAAACAAGATTAACAAACCGAGTGCTAACCATAGAGGCTTATCGCCTTTGAATAATATATTTGTATACCGTAAAGTTGCCATTTTATTTATTTTTTAACTGCTTAACTGCTTCTTTAAACTGATTTCCTCGATCTATATAATTATCGAATAAATCAAAACTTGCACATGCAGGTGATAGTAAAACAACATCACCATCATTAGCGTATCGATTTGCAAGTCTAATCGACTCGCTTGCTGATCGTGCATCAATTATATTCAAAACTATATGAGAGAATGCATTTTCAATTGCTGAAGTTTCTTCAGAAAGAATAATTATTGCTTTTACTTTTTTAGCAACAAGATCCTGAATCAACGTGTAATCATTTCCTTTATCAACACCTCCAGCTATCCAAATTATATTCTTTTCGATACCTTCAAGAGCAAATTGAACCGCATCAAGATTTGTCGCTTTAGAATCATTAATATACTGAATACCATTTATTGTAGCTACGTTTTCGAGACGATGCGGTGCATTTTTAAACGTTGAAAGCGCAGATCGTAATTCCACTTCACTCACACCAAACTGCAGCGCAATCTCACTAGCAAAAGCAGCATTCAACATATTGTGGCGTCCTATTAAATCTGTTTCGTGTGAAGAAATAGTGATACCTGAATTAAGTTGAATAAAATCAATTTCTTGTGGCAGAATACTTATGCTCGTTGCGTTTGTCTGAATTGATTCGAGTTGTTTTTGTTGTTCATCAATAACAAGAATATCATCTTCAGATTGATTTTCAGTAATTCGCTTTTTAGAATGAGCATAATGATCAAAGGAACGATATCGATCGAGATGATCAGGTGTTATATTCAGAACTGCAGCAACGTTTGGCTTAAATGATAGAATATCATCAAGCTGAAAACTACTAACTTCAACTACAAAAATATCAGCCTTATCATCAGCAACTGCTGCTGAAAAGCTATTTCCGATATTTCCACATGAAATTGCATTGCGACCTGCTGAATTTAAGATATGGGTTGTAAGAAGTGTAGTTGTTGTTTTTCCGTTAGATCCCGTAATTGCTATCACAGGTTTATTGCAATGCATACTTGCCCACTCTATTTCTGAAATAATAGGTACACCAGATTCTTTAATTTTCTTTAGAATTTGAATACCATTTGGTATCCCTGGACTTTTGATAACAAAATCGACTCCTTCTATTAGGTTAGCCAATGTATGAAAGCGCTCTTCGATCTCAACATTGAGCTTTACTAATTGTACTTTCAATTTCTCAGGAATCAGTTGAAGCTCACTGAGAAATACTGATACACCATTTTTTCTGGCAAGTCGAGCCGCTCCAAGGCCACTTTCACCCGCCCCTAATATTGCTATACGTTTAACACTTTCCATCTATCGAATTTTAAGTGTAATCATGGTAAGGATCGCCAAAAGAATCCCGACAATCCAAAAACGTGAAACGATTGTTGCTTCATGCCAGCCCTTCTTTTGAAAATGATGATGTAAAGGCGACATAAGAAATATTCGCCTTCCTTCACCGTATTTACGTTTCGTGTATTTAAAATAAGAGACTTGAAGTATTACCGACAAATTTTCGATTACGAAAATCCCGCACATTAACGGAATGAGTAACTCTTTACGTAGCATGATTGCTACAACTGCAATAAGACCTCCTAAAGTCAAACTACCTGTATCGCCCATAAAGATTTTAGCTGGAAATACATTGTACCAAAGAAAGCCAATACAAGCTCCCAAAAAACAACCACAAAAAATGACAATTTCAGCTGTATTCGGCAAATACATCACATTGAGATACTCTGCTAATAATGTATTGCCACTTACATAGGCAAATACTGCAAGTACAAATCCAATAATTGCAGAAGTTCCAGCTGCTAATCCATCTAAGCCATCTGTTAAATTAGCTGCATTTGATACTGCAGTAATAATAAATATGACAACCGGGATAAAAATAATCCATAATACTAGTGGTGAATTTAAGTCAATGAACCACAAAATATCCTGATAATCAAATAAATTTTCTTTGAAAAACGGGACATTGGTTAATGGCGCTTTTGCATGTACATACGTTATTTCAACTCCATTAATATCGATTGGAGCGAACGCTTTCAGAATCTCATAACCATACTTATTTGCAACGCTTTCTTTCATTCGCACGGTAACATCTTCATGTAAAAGCATAACAAAGGCTACTACAATACCGAGAAGAACTTGACCTATAATCTTATACTTTCCTGCAAGTCCATCTTTACCCCGAGTTAGTTTTAAATAATCATCCAAAAAGCCTACGAATCCTAACCAAAGTGTCGAACCCAACAGTACTTGTATATAAATATTATCAAGTCGCCCCATCAATAAACAAGGCAAAACAATTGCTAGAATCATTATTAAACCACCCATTGTAGGTGTCTTTGCCTTTGCTTGCTCTCCAGGCAGACCTAATACACGTTGTTTTTCATGTACTTGAAATTCATTTATAATTTTAATAATTTTGCCACCAAATACTAAAGAAACCAATAACGATATAACAATAGCTACACCACCACGAAAACTGATATAGTCAAATAATGACGCGCCAGGTATTTGATACTGATTCTCTAAATACGAAAATAAATGGTAAAGCATTGTTTCTATCTTATGAAGTAAAACATTCTTGTAAGATTAAATAATCATCAAAATGAATTTTTCCAGAACTGAGTATTTGATAATCCTCATGTCCTTTTCCTGCTACTAATACTATATCTCCATCCTGAGCGAGCTGTACTCCCATCTTAATTGCTTGATATCTATCTAAATTTACAAATATTGAGTTAGACTTATTTTTAGGAACACCATCTAGTATGTCTTCTACAATTGCTTGTGGGTCTTCGGTACGTGGATTGTCTGATGTAACGATTACTATATCACTCAACGTTGATGCAATAGCACCCATTTTTGGTCGTTTCGTTTTATCACGATCACCGCCGCAACCGAAAATGATTATTACTCGACCTTTCTCATTAATATCTTGAATTGTTTTTAATACATTTTCGAGCGCATCAGGAGTATGAGCGTAATCAACAATTCCAACAAGATTTCTAGTATGATTATATATAGATTGGAATCGCCCTTTGGCACCTTGAATTTGGCTTAATACTGGCAAGTACTGATCAGTTTCAAATCCGAGTTGCTCTAAAACACCAATTACAGCCAAAACATTATACACATTAAACGCTCCAATTAAACGAATATGTAAATCATTTTGGTTGATTCTTAATAACTGTCCAAGCAAATTTTGTTCTAAAATTTTAGCAGAATATTCTTTTTTTGAGCGTAAAGAATAATTGAAAATGTGTGCTTTACAATTCTGAATCATAAAGCGACCGTTTTTGTCATCAGAATTTATAATCGCAAAAGAAGTTGATTGCAACTCGTCAAAGAAAGTTTTCTTAGCATTACGATATTCTGTAAATGATCCGTGATAGTCAAGATGATCATGCGTAAGATTAGTAAAAACTGCACCTACAAAGTGTAAACTATAAATTCTTTTTTGAGCAACTGCATGAGAACTTACTTCAGCAAAGACATATTCGCATCCTCCATTTGCCATCTCATTTAACAATTGATTGAATCTATAAGCATCCGGTGTTGTATGCGTAGATTTAAATGTCTGATTATGTATTTTATATTCTACAGTAGATATCAGACCACATTTAAATCCTAGAGCTGTACACGCTTGGTATAATAAGGTTGCGACAGTTGTTTTACCGTTTGTTCCAGTTATTCCTACTAACTTAAGTTTATTCGAAGGAACATCAAACCAAGCTGAACACAAGTCAGCATACACGGCAGAAGTATCATCAACACTTAATACTATAACATCTTCCGAAATATTAGTCGAAATTGGTTTTGATACAATTAAAGCAGAAGCGCCATTTTGAACTGCTTGAGTGAGATAATTGTGACCATCAGCTTGATCTCCAATAATAGCAACAAAGACCTCCCCCTTTTCTACTTTTCTTGAGTCAGTAGAAATACCGTTAATGATTACTGACTCATTAACATGCTGGGGGATTAATATTTTAAGGTCTTTTGTCACGTCTTACTCTCACTCTAAAAAGATCGTAATCTTTCCTCCTCTCATTATTTTACTTCCAGGTTTCATTGTTTGTCGTTTCACTTTACCAATTTCACCTCTAACTTCTACTTGCATTCCGAGATTTTCTAATGCAAAAACTGCATCACGTACTCCCATATTTCTAACATCAGGTATAACTCCATGTACTACAGAGCGTTTCATCAAGGACAGATTCTCTTGACCATCTTTCATCAATATTGCATACTCTGACTGCGTCCGATAATCAATTGGTAAATCGAGATGTTCAGCTATTTGCTCTAATTCTTCTGACTGACCAACTTGATATCCTAACTCACTTGATAAAGATCGTAATCTATCGGGAATAAAAGATTCACTGACATGTAATTGCTTATCAATACTGTAAATACGTTCAGCAATTTCCTTAAACACTGGCCCAGCAACAGTACTACCATAGTATCCATTCGCTTTAGGATCATTAATAACAACAATGCATGAGTATTTTGGGTTTTTTACAGGAAAATATCCAGCAAATGAAGCTTGGTACTTCAAATTCGATTTGCCATTTCGGTAATTTAATTGCGTCGTACCAGTTTTACCCGCTGCTCTAAAATATGTTGGCTGTAAATCACGTCCAGTTCCACGAATCATGACTCCTTCTAAAAGCGACTGAACTTGGGAAACAGCTCTTTTAGAAGCAATTCGCTTATTTATGATTTGTGGTTTAAAATATTTTTTAACCGAATCATATTTTCTAACTTCTTGTACTAATCGAGGACGCATTTGCTTTCCATCATTTGCTATTGCATTATAAAATGTCAGCATTTGCAAAGGTGTTAGCTGAACTTCATAACCAATAGACATCCATGGAATCGTTGTACCTGACCAACCATCTGCACCTGGTTCTTTGATAAAAGGATCCGCTTCACCTAATAGTGAAATTTCAGTACGATCTCTTAAACCAAATGATTGTAAATTCTTTAAGAATTGACCTTCATTTCGAGTATCACGATAATAATAGTCTGCTAAATTTGCAAAAGCTACATTTGATGAAATTTCGAAGGCACGCTGGACAGTTGTTCTATTCATAGAGAACGATTCTCTACCAGCATCAACCATTTCTTGCTCAAAAAATTGAGCTTTTCCATAGTTTATAGAAATAGAATCATCTAAAGAAATGTACTCATCCTCCAAAAGTGATAATACAGTTGCTAATTTAAAGGTTGAACCTGGTTCAGTCGATTTTCCAATTGCATTATTATACGTCTCCCAATAGCCGCCATTCTCAAGTTTCGATAAATTTGCGATAGCGACAATATCACCTGTTTGAACATCCATTAAGATAGCAGTACCATATTCAGCATCATGATATTCAAGTCTTTTCAATAAAGCAGACTCTACAATATCCTGTTTATTAATATCAATTGTTGTGATTATGTCATTGCCACTTTTAGGATTTACCAGTGCAATATCATCAGGCACCCAAACTCCTGCATCGATTTTCCGCCAGACCATTTTACCCTCTTGACCTGATAAAACATCATCGAATGCTGCCTCAAGCCCAACGGGTTTATTCTCTCTATCGCGACCAATCGTCCGATCTGCTAGTAAATTGAACGGACGCTCACGTTTTTTAGTAGGCTCAACAATTAACCCTCCGCTGTTACGACCTAAAGAAAATAAAGGAAATTGTCTAAAAATCTTTAATTCATCTTCTGCAACATTCTTCTTGATTAGTAAATAACGCTTACCAGTTTCACGCGCAGTTTTAAGACGCTCCCTCCATCCTCCAGGAGTCAAATTTGCATCAGTATGTAGTGCGAGCTGATAAGCTAATTCATCTACATGTTGTGCAAATAATTCATCTGTAATACCAGATGCGAGAGGGTCCATGTGCAATGTATAGTACGTCAGAGACGTCGCTAATACGCGTCCATTGCGAGACAATATCTCACCACGATCAGCTTCAAGTGGTTTCACTTGAAGCTGAATCGCATCTCGTTTACTCATCCATTTTTCACCTTCGACTCTTTGTACATAAGCTGTTTTAATAAAAATGCTTAGACCAAGAAGAAAAATAAATGCGAAAATCAAGCGGCCATTAAAAACGATATTGCCCTTTTGACTCATGGTATTGTTGCGTATTGTGGTACTGGTTTAGTAGTTTGTGATGGTACACGATAAGGTTGTTGCTCAGAAAAAACGAAGCCATAAGGCTTGACTAATTTTGCTATTTCGGTCATACGCATTTTCTGAGACACAAGGCTGTTTTTATAATTATATGTTGTTTTTATTGAGTTTAACTCAGTACGCAATTTGTAAACTTGTCGCACTTCGTTTTCGATAGATACGGATACCCAAACAGCTGAACATAATAATGCAGTACAAAACATGACGAAATAGAAATTCCGGCTTATGAGATTCCATCCATTTAAGCTTCGTATATATTTTGGGATATTTTTCAACTGATTTTTCATAATCTATTTTTTTATTCCAACTCGCAGCTTAGCGCTACGTGATCGAGGGTTTTGTTTGAGTTCGTTTTCACTCGGAAGAATTGGCTGCTTAGAAGGCAATTTGAATGGACGATAAATATTTCCATATTCGTCTTGATCAATTTCACCATCTGCAGAGCCCGTTTTTAAGATTCGTTTGACAAGGCGATCTTCTAATGAGTGATAACTTATGATGACAAATCTGCCACTTGGTTTGAGAGACTCCACCCCACTCATTAAAAAAGCTTCGAGCACTTCCATCTCTCGATTGACTGCTATGCGAATTGCTTGAAAAACCTGCGATAGATAACGCGAACGCTTTCCTCTAATGCAAGAGCCGAGCACATCTACTAATTGGCTCGTTGTTGAGAGTGGTTGACTCTCACGTGCTGTTACAATTGTACGTGCCGCAGTTGCTGCATTTCTCACTTCTCCATATTTACTCAATACAGATTGCAGCTCTTCTACTGATACAGACTGCAAAAAATCTGAAGCAGTCATTAACTGAGGATCAGTTGACATTCGCATATCAAGCGGCCCATCAAATCTGTGACTAAAGCCACGCTCAGGAGCATCAATCTGATGCGACGAAACGCCTAAGTCAGCTAAAATCCCATCGATCTGCGAAACGCCTTCTATATCAAGATAGCGAGCGAAGTGCTCAAAATTTGATTGATACAAATGTAGACGAGGGTCATTTGGAGCATTTGCTATCGCTTCAGCATCTTGATCAAAACCAATCAGTTTGCCATTTGGTCCCAGTCGTTCGAGTATTGCTCGACTATGTCCGCCGCCACCAAAAGTGACATCGACATAGACTCCATCTTCCTTTATGTCCAATGCCTCGATGCATTCATCAAGGAGTACAGGTACGTGGTATTCACTAGCCATTTGATTGATTTGACAATTGACTCGCGAGTTCGTTATACCGTTTTTCTTCTTCGAGGATGTACGCATCATAGCGATCTGGATTCCAGATCTCTGCTTTGCCGCCCATTCCCATTACAGCAGCATCACTTTTGATGCCTGCCTTTTCGAGCAATTTCTTAGGGAGATTGATCCGCTGCTGTTGATCAATCTTAAGCTCATATACATCATGAAAAAGCAAACGCTTGAACGTGATGTTGTCTGCCACTGCATCTGAAAGATGATCATACTGGCTGACGTGTTTTTCCCAAGACTCAACTGTGTACATCTGCAAACAGTCGAGCTGCCCTTTGAGAATCAATGATTGATCGCCAGACTTTGCCATATGAGCAGACAAGAAAGAAGGCAATCTCAATCGCCCTTTCGCGTCCACTTTGCATGTCTGTTGACCGTAGATTCTCATAGTGTTGTTTACAACGCATCAAAAATACCCAAAATTCCCATTCATTACCACTTTTTACCACTTTTTATCAAAATACGACCAGTTTCAATCCTAAAACACCACTTTAGAACATAAATCGAAAGAAAATCGACCACACGAAAACATATTGTTTTAATTTTTTAGCTGTCATATCAAAAGAAATGGGTTTAATTGGGGCCATCCGTACCCACTTTCCGCCACTTGTGGCGGAAAGTGGGTACGGTCGCTATGTTTCGCAGCTCGCTATTCGCTCGGCTGCTTGCTGCGCGCGCATCTAGCCTATCGGCTACTGCTTCACAGCGCTTGTCCTTTATAAATGTGATGCTATCATCCCTACGGGATTTATCTCTTTTGAAATCTATAGCAAGAATAATTTCAGCCCATCTGGCTAAGATGGCTGAGGGATAGAAGGCGTTGTTTGAACTCCGAGTGACTTCAAGGAACTCGGAGAGAGTGCCGGATAGCCCGACCTGAAATAAAAAAGCTCCTAGAGAATCATCTCTAGGAGCTTTTTTATGAAGGGGCAGCCCCTCTAATTCCTGTGTATCATATTAGTTTAATGACAAGGACATCATATGTGGTTGAGGATGACGATTGAACGCGAGTCGCTGGACTTCAAACGTCATGTACTCTGTCATCGGTAAGCTATGTACGAGCTCGAGAAGATCATCGCTGTTTTCGGCGATGAATGTCGCCCAAAGCGTCGAATAATCATCAGAAAGCGTGTAGCTAAACAAGCGCTGCTGAGCAAAGAGCCGTTCAGTAACTTCGATTTGATGAGGCACGAGCTCCATCATTTCTTGCGTAAGATCCGGCACATCAAATATGACCATGTATTGTTGCATAACGATTGGGTCTTGTGAATGAAAAATACGATGAATACTTTTAGTAATTCAACAAAGTTATTGCAAATGCGTTGCCAGTATTGTGTAGTATGTTGAAAGCTGCCGATCTGACAGAATGAATGAACTCAGAATTGCCTTTTCGTCAGTGTATCGATACACATTACCAGCCAAGCATCGTTTCCCGATGGTAAAATATGATTTGCTGCCCGAGCAGTTGATCTACGAAGGCACTGTGACTCCTGAGCATTTTTTTGAGCCTCGGCTTTTGACTGAAGCGGAAATATGCAGTGTACATACTCGAGAATATTGGAATGCATTACGACAACAATCGTTAACTCGCAAGGAAGAACGTGCGATTGGATTTCCGATGCGCCCCGAGCTTGTCACTCGTGGACGATACATCGCTGCCGGCACTTTGGAATGTGCAGAACACGTACTCAAACACGGCGGCATTGCGCTCAATATCGCTGGTGGAACACATCATGCTTATGCAGATCATGGTGAAGGATTTTGCGTCTTCAATGATATCGCATTAGCAGCTAAATTGCTGTTGAACCGAAATCGTGTCAATAAAATTTTTGTAGTAGATCTTGACGTACATCAAGGAAATGGTACAGCTCACATTTTTAAGGATGAAGATCGAGTCTTCACGTTGTCCATGCATGGCGCAAAGAATTATCCTACCCGAAAGGAAGAAAGCGATCTTGATATTGGATTGGATGACTACACATCTGACACTCTTTACTTAGACACTTTATATAATGTACTGCCTCAGCTGCTTGACATGGTCAAGCCTGAGATAGTGTTTTATCTCTCAGGAGTGGATATCATCAAGTCTGACGCTCTTGGTCGTTTGTCAGTATCCATTGATGGCTGCTTGAAGCGCGATGAATTCGTTTTTGAAGAATGTCTCAAGCGGAACTTACCTGTAGCAGTCAGTATGGGCGGAGGATATTCACCTACTTTATCTCACATTATTGAAGCTCATGCAAATACGTATCGAGCTGCAGCTCGTTTGTTGAGTTAATTCTTGACATAGAAATGTATTTTTTGTTTAAAACCGATGTCACAATCTGTTTTGATAACTTACAAGACAATTGTACATTTGATATTGTATTGTGACACGATTCATACTATAATCCAAGAATAGTTTTATCACAAATTGAAGACTCTATGAAGAATCTAATCGAGATTTCAAGAATTGTAACGAAAAAGAAAGTCAAAAAAATAGAAATTTTTGATGAGCATTCTTTAAAAAACAAGTCTTCAAAATTCAATGAATTTTACGAAGCACTTTTAGCCGGAAAGTTTAGAAACGACAGAGATGCAGCCGCTTATCTCTATGGATCAACGCCATCGGATGATAAGTATCGACAAATCAAGTCAAGATTTAGAAAACGCTTACTGAATACGCTTTTCTTCCTTGATGTTAATCTTCCGAGTACTTCGACCTACAATCGTGCATATTTTTCATGTAACAAAGATTGGACGCTTGTCAGGATCCTAAACAGTAATGAAGCGAAACATACAGCAGCAGCATTAGCATCACAAATACGAACTACAGCACACAAGTACAAGTTTGCAGATGTCATCGTCAATACATCTCGTATCCTGAGAAAGTATGCAGCCGAAACCGGTGATGAAAAAAACTATGAAATCTATGATGCTGATTCTAAGCAGTATCAAAATGTACTTGATGCCGAGATACGCTCAGAAGAGTTTTATCAGCGGGTCATCATGAATTATCATAAGCCGCCAAGTAAAAATGCAGATCTAGAAGAAAAGATCAATATCTACTGTGACGCCCTGGTAAGCTTATCTGAAATGTATGACTCACCTGTCATATTGTACAATATGTATCTCGTATGGGCTTATCGCTACGAGATGCTCAATGATTTTAAAAATGTAATTGTCATTTGTGATCAAGCTCAAGAATACATTAATGAAAATCCTCACTTCTATCGGGATGACATGGTGTCAACATTTTTGATCAAACGAATGACTGCATATCTCCACCTCAAAGACTTTAGGAGTGCTCAAGCTTGCGTAGATCAAAATTTAAAATCATTTCCAATTGGGACTGAAAGCTGGGCGACATTCATGGAATATTACTTCTTGATCGCGATGCACACTGAAAATTACATTCCAGCTGTTGCGATATTCAACCAAATAGTTAGTAATACAAAATTCGCAAAGCTACCCAATGCGACTAAAGAGCGCTGGAAAGTACTCGAAGTCTATTTAAACTATATCATTGACTACTATCAAGTATCAAATAAAGCATTAGCAGCTCAACCGCGTAGATCGTTTAAACTCAACCGATTCCTCAACGATCCAATTCTTTTTCCAAAACATCAGCGCATATTGAGTATCCTCTATGTCATCGGTCAAGCCCTTTTCTTTATTCAAACACGAAAATTTGATGAAGCAGCCGATCGAATAGATAGACTCAAAGGATATGCAAACAGACTGTCCAAAAAAGAAGAATTTGCTCGTATAAATAACTTTATACGAATGTTGCAACAACTTCCTAAACATAACTGGAATGCAAGCAGCTTATCTTCACATGAAAAATATTATCTCCGTCTCAGAGAACAACCATTCAAATTCAGAGGCACGTTGATCGAACTCGAAGTTCTCCCTTTTGAACAAATTTGGGAAATGATCATCGCAGATTTGCGAAAACGAAACTAAGCACTTCGTACCTTGCGTCCATGTCAAATACTGAAGAGCATAAATACACAATCGCGATTGATGGCCCCTCTTCTACAGGCAAAAGCACACTTGCAAAAAAATTGGCAAATGCGCTCTCCTACACATACGTAGATACAGGAGCAATGTATAGAGCTGTTACATTGTACGCCCTCGAAAATGGCATTGATGTAAATGATTCAGAAGCCGTAGCTGCAATACTTGATGATATAACCCTTAGTTTTTCTGGAGCAGGAACAAAAAGTCTCGTTATGCTCAACGGAGAAATCGTAGAAAAACGCATACGGACACTCGAAGTATCCAACGCCGTATCAGAAATAGCAACTATCCCAGAAGTACGACGCAAACTTGTTGCACAGCAGCAGCGACTCGGAGCCCAAGGCGGCATTGTCATGGATGGCCGCGATATCGGTACAGTCGTTTTTCCAGATGCCGATCTCAAATTCTTCTTGAAAGCAGATGAAGACACACGATTGACTCGCCGCTACGAAGAATTGTCTGAACGTGATGAATCAATCAGCCTCAAGCAAGTACTCGATAATTTGCGCCATAGAGATCATATCGACTCAACCCGAGAAGACAGCCCACTCCGCCAAGCAGATGATGCCATCGTCATAGACAATTCATTCTTGAGCATAGACGAACAATTGAGTTACATATTAGAAATCATATACCAACTCAAATCGATTGACTCACTGTCACAAGCATAAATGCAAACTGAATTGAAGTATTAAGAAGGGCCATCCGCTCCTTGCTATCGCGCGTCGCGGTCGCTATGCTCCGTAGCTCGCTATTCGCTCGGCTGCTCCTAGAGCTACGCTCCACGTCGCATCTGGCAAAGCCACTACTCCGCAGCGCTTGTCCATCTCAGTAGCTAATAGCAGCATGGCATAGGGATGGTAAGGGGCGCGAGTGAATACGAGGCGCTCACGAACGCTAGTGAGTGATGAGCGCATAGCGAAACCCTGAATCAGCCCGCCGCGACTGAACACAGTGAAGTCGCGGATGCCCCAATTCTATTCATTATTATAATTTAAGAACGGCTTACCTTAGCGATATGAAAAAATTTCTTTTAATACTAAGCTGTGTGCTCAGTTTTTATTCTTGTACAAATCATACGTATTTAATGAATGAAACGAAGAAAATAGAAAACGGATGGTCTTATGATGAAATATTAAAATACAATGTAGAAATACTTGATACAAATGCTCTTTATGGAATCGAAATGGAAATACAACATTCGACTTTATACAATTTTCAAAACATTTATGTAAATATTGAGACAACATTTCCTAATGGTCAATCTATCAAAGAATCGGTTTCGGTAGATTTAGCTGACAAAAAAGGCAAATGGTATGGCTCAGGAGGTGAAAGCAAATCTGTTGTCGTCGATTTGCAAGAAGCTGCTTTTTTCGAACAAGCTGGAGATTATTCATTTAAACTATCGCAACATACACGTGACGAAAATTTAGAAGGAATTGAAGCAATACGATTTGGATTGCGCGAATTAAATGAATCAAGAACTGCTCAATAATTTAAATAACTTCGATTTTACTAAATTGATCGTCGATTTTTGTCACACGTATTTGAGTATCAATTTGATTTCGAATTAAAGCTGTATGCGAAATTAATCCAATAATTTTTCCTTTACTTCGTATATTTTCTAGGACTTCTAAAACAGAGCTAAGCGTATGCTCATCCAAGCTGCCAAATCCTTCATCAATAAATAGTGAGCCGATTTTAATTTTACGACTTGCCAAATCACTTAACCCGAGCGCAAGCGAAAGACTGACAATAAAAGTTTCGCCGCCGCTAAGAGTTTCGACTTTACGGAGCTCACCTGCTTGATGTAAATCTGCTATTCGAATATCAATTTCGGTACTTGATTTACCCTCATTGTTCTCTGCTACAGTTAATACAAATCGCCCTTCAAGCATTTGACTCAAATGCATATTTGCTCTCTTTAACAATTGTTTGAGTGTTAATTGTTGAGCATAAGCACGAAGTAAGCCGCCATTTCTTTTCCCCAAAACTGTAAACAAATCATCCCACTTATGTGATTCGGTTTGCGCAGCTTGTAATTGTTTTTCGACTTTCTTAAATTGAACACGGTTTTCTTTATCTTTATCAAGTTGCTCTTTAAGTCGTCCTTGCACTTCTAGTTGAGCATTGCGAAGCCTTTCATTTTCAGTTATATATCCTTGAAGTATTTGAATTGATTCACTTGGCAAACCAGCTTTTTGCATTTTATTTATTTCTGAATCAATACGTGCTTTTTCAGTAATTGTTTGTTTCAATTCTTCATCCTCAACTTCGATAATCGAAGATAACTGAGCTGCCTTCTGTTGATCCAATTGGCTCGCCTTTATTTCATCAATAGAACTAAACGTTGACTCGAGTATTTTAGATTCTAAAATCGAGTCGAGATGTTTTTTCTTTTTTTGAAGTATCGCATTTGCTTGCTCGGTTGACTCAAGGCTTCCAATTATTTTTTGGAATTCAAGATTTGATTTCTGCTTGGATAAAACATATTGAGCAAGTTCTTCTTCAGCTATTTTTAGTGCTTTTAGAAATTCGGATTGAAATAGATCAGCGGACTTTGCATCACCAATTACAGAAGTAAGTTCCGTTACTTGTTCTTTTTGCTTGATCTTCAGTAATTTTTGCTGCTCTATTAAAGTGCTTAGCAGTTTTAAAACCTCTGCTAATTGATTTGTAGTAGTATTCAAATTACTCTCGAGACGCACGCGTTCTAGCTCGAGCTCTTGATGTCGCACTTTTGCCTTATCAAACAATTCAAATTGCCTCTCAATGGCTACTAAAATGTCATCAACAGAATGAGCGTTTGATTGAATAAGTTGATTCGCTTCTTTTAAGTATTCAGCTTCCAATTTAGATTGCGCTTCTTGATCTTGAGTAATTTCTGATTGAATTTTTGTTTCTTCTTCCTTTAATGTAGAATACAATTTCCTTAGTTCGTCTCGCTGTTTTTCACACACTACAAAGTTCTTGACAGCTGCATCATATTTTGTCCAAAGTAAGTTTGCTTGCTGCTGCTTAGTAATTGTATTATCTAAATTTAATTCGAGTTCTTCAATTTTTGCTTGCCCAATATCATCACTTGTTGGATTCTGTAAATTAAGTAGAGTATTTGTCAATTCTTCGACTTGTGTTTTCAAGGAAGTCAACAATGACTCAATGTATTTTTTTTGATCATTTAATTCAAATATTTTTCGATCAAGTTTAAAAGAGTCAGCCTTTTGTTGTAAATAAAAACCAACAAATTCTATATCGCTTTCAAAGTGAGTATCAAAATTAATTACTTGGCATTTTTGCATACACACAGGACAATTCTCATCAGAAAGTAGATCCTCTCGAGCATGAGCTAATTCGCGTTTATGTACATGAAGATCAAATTTGCTTTGATTATCAAGAAGCCATTTTAGTATTGTTTGTAGCTTGTTTTGACTACTAATGAGTTCTTCTTGAATTGAATCACGTTTCTTGATTAGCTCGTTTACTATTTGTTGTTGATCATCTATGCGTTGAAGCAAACATTCAGTAGCTGATTTGACATTCTGCTGCTGCTTTGCGAATCGAATAAATTGACGTTGCTGAATTATATCTTGTTCAATTTTTTTTGAACCTGACTCATGAGACTTTATCCTTCCGTTTGCAATTTCTTGGTATTCAGCAGAAAGCAATTTTAGCATTGCTTCAATAGCTTGAAATTCATCATTTTTCTGAATACCATTTTGCATTACTTTTTCAATTTCATCTAACTGTCTTTGGAGTAGCTTTTTGTTGTTTTCTATTCGAATTTTATGTAAGTCAGCACTTCCCTTTACCTCCAACGCTTTTTGTTTCAACTTTTCTAGAGATTCTTTAAGTTTCGGATTTGAAATAAATTGGGCATTTTCATTTTGTAGATTTCTAAGTTTCTGTAAATCTTCTTGACTCTTTTTGTTCTGCTTTTCATACTCCGCCTTCTTCTTTGAGTTTTCTTCATGCTGAAGATCGAACTGCTGTATTTTTAGTAGCAAATGATCGTTTATTTTCTCAATTTCGCGAGCTTTAGAGTACGCTATTTTGACGTCTTTCTCTTTAGTCTTTAATTTACTGAACTCAGTTTTTTTTGAAGAAACTAAATCATCAATCTCCATCAACTTACTTTGAATGCCACTTTTATTTTCTTGAAGCTTGTCGAGTTGTTCTTTCGTCTGGTGGAGTTGAAGATTGAGCTCAGTTAGTGTTTCAAGGTCATGTTGAAATGGAATTGTTTTAAGATGCAGTTCGAGTTGCTTTCGAATATCAGAATTCTGCTGAATCTTATTATTCAATTCGTTGATTTGTGTTTCGAGAATTTGCACATTCTTTTGATGTGAATTATATAGCTCAAGAGTTGCTTTATTTTTTTGTGCTTCTTGAATCCGTATTTCTAAATTAGAGATTTCGGTTTGATTCGATTTTAGATTTGATTTGATCTCTTCTATTGCTTCTGGATTCAGCAGCTCAATGCCTTCGACTTTGCCTGTTAGTTCGGATAAATGAAGTTTAGCTGCATCAAGTTTTGTTTTTGCTGCTTCACCTATCTTTGTATACTGAAGGGCTCCTGATATTTTTTCGAGTAGCTCTCCTCGTTCTCCAGAACTTGCTTTTAGTAATTTAGTGAATTGTCCCTGCGGCAGCATCACTGACATATTAAATTGCTCTGCAGTGAGTTGCGTAATTGTCTCAACTTCCTTGACTACTTGTTTTTTACCTCTTGATTCTGTGAATTGATATATTCCATTCGAATCTTGATAAGCAAGACTCATGTCATGCTTCGGTTGAATTTTGCCTGTGCTTTTTTTCCCAGCTTTGTGCCTTGCATAAGTGGATCGATAAAATTTTCCACCATGCTCCCATTCAACTTCGCTTAGACATTCACCTGTACCAAAACTAATTATTGAATCGATTTCACCTCTGGGTGTATTACCATAAAGCGCGAGCATGATTGCATCTAGTAAAGTTGACTTGCCAGAACCTGTCGGGCCGCTTATTGCGAAAATGCCAGAAAATGTAAATTTTTCGTCTTCAAAGTTGATATATGTATCTCCTTTTAAAGAATTTAGATTACGAGTTCTGATGGAGCGTATGCGCATATTGTGAAGGTACTTTATTCTTTAAAATTAAGCTACATGGACAAGCGCTGCGCAGTGGTGCGACCGAAGGGAGCAGACGCGAAGCGGCCGAGCGATCAGCGAGCCACGGAGCATAGCGACCCGAATACCGACTTGTCGGTAGAGGGATGGCCCTTAATTATTAAAAATAGTCTCTAATCCAATAGCTAATCGAGAAATGCCTTCTTCTAATATCTCACGAGAGGTAGCGAAACATAGTCGCAAATGTGCTTCTGCTCCAGGCCCAAAAAAAGCAGGCGAGCCTGGAACAATCGCTAATTTCTGTTGATCGAGAATGCGAATAACTGTCTCTTCTGAAGTCAATTTTGGATCAATCATTTTTGGAAAAATGACATAACATCCTTGGGGTGTTGTGCAATTTAATTGTGGTATTTGATTTAATTGACGATGTGCAAGGTCTCGCATCGACTGCAAATGATCTCGAAATTGAAGCACGTGATCACGAGCTTTATCATAAGCGGCAATGCCTGCGATTTGTGAGAGAGTCGATATTCCGAATGCTGTAGTGTTCACTCCAGATCGTTCAACTATTGCTTGATACGCTTTTTGATCAGGACAAATAATGTATCCAATGCGCAGTCCTGCTAAGCCAAAACTTTTGGATAATCCATGAATCGTATAAGTATTTTTAGCTGCATATTCTGACACTGAAGCTATTGGAATATGCTCGTACGGTTTGTACACTATTTCTGACCAGATTTCATCACTGATAATTTTTAATCCATGTTTTTCTGCAAAATATGAAAATTGCAAAAGCTCTTCTTTTGAAAAGACTTTGCCGATTGGATTATGAGGATTACATATGTAGAGAACCTTGGTTTTATTATTTACTGCGGCATTTAAATCGTCGATTGAATATTGAAATGTAATTGGGTCTATTGAAACTCGACTTGCTACTGCGCCTGCATGATCGATGCTTTTTTGAAATAAAAAATCAACTGGATCTAAAATAATTGCTTCGTCGCCTTGGTTTAATAATTGACTTGCACACAGAAATAATGCATTGGCTGCGCTATTTGTGGGGAACACAAACTCGGCGGGAATTGGGTAATTTTTAAACTCTGTCCAAAAACGAGCAACTGACTCTTTAAACGATGGTAAGCCTTCTGGCGGTCCATAACTGAAATAACCTTCATGTGCATACTGGCTGATCGCGTCTCGTATGACTTGGCTGACTTTAAAATCAGGATCAGCAGCTGTGAGCGGTATGACGTCACTCGGATGTGTCGCCCAACGATAATTAAATGCTTTTTGTGATAGTTGCTCAAAATCTATTGAAGCGTGAGTGAATAGGCTCATCTATAATTGTATTATTTTGAGAACGGTACAGTACCTGTCTTTTGGCTGTAGGGCTGCAAAAACATATTTAATAGTTGTTTTTCTGAATCGCGATATTTTTGAATCTGTGGCTCGCGTATTTGAGTTAATTCTTCGGAAATAGAGTTGAGTGGTTTTCCGAGTTCTTGATTTTTGATAATGAGTTTGGATAACTCATATGCATCAACTAACGCAGAATTTGCTCCCTGGGAAGAGAATGTCAATAGCGGGTGAGCAGCATCGCCTATTAAAGCCACCGTATTTGTTCCGTATTGTTGTAGTGGTTTATTGAGTAATTCGACACGCCAATGAAAACAGTCACTTGGCTCGATGATTTCTTTCATAACATTGACTGGAAAAGACCAATCTCCGATCAGATTTTCTATTTCTCTAAAAAGTGTCGAGTCGTCAGCTGTATATAAATTCGGAAATTTATCGACCGAATACTGTAGATACCAAATTATATCACCTCCTCGAAGGGGTAAAAGCCCAAGTGCAACACCTCCCTCAGGATCTAGTATCTTACAGAAATTCTGACCTATACGATCAAAAACTTCAGGGTGGTTTACTTTTCCTACTATCTCGCTTTCTTCTGTTTTGATAAGATTGTGGTCACGATATAACAAATTTCGGGTGCGTGAACCCCGACCATCTGCTCCTATAACAAATGAAGATGGCCACGTTTCATTCTTTTTAGTAATGACTACTGGGTTTGATTCAGAAAATTCAATTCTTTCGAGGCTAGTATTATAATGGAGTTGAGATTTACCAATCGTCGATTGAAGAGCTCTCAGTAAAGAAACACGATCTATCGCAATACAATCTTGAATTAAATTTTTGAATAGTGTGTTTCCTTTATTATCATATTGATTAAACGAATGTATTTGGCAGCCAGCTTGTGAAACTTGTTCTTTGAGTCCTAGCTTATCAAGTATATCAATCCCATTTTTTAATAAAAGCAGTCCTATGCCACCACGAGTAGCTGCTTGAGCTCTTCGTTCAAATATTTGAACTGGCAATTGATTCTGCTCTAAAAAAGAGGCGCAAGCTAAGCCTGCAATACCTGCTCCAATGACAGATATGGGGGGTAAATCCATGAGGTAATAGATCGGTTTAATTGGCGATTATAAACATAAGCCACTCAATACAAACTTCTTATAAAAAGTGAATTTATTTTTTTTGGCTGAGGGATGGAAGGTGTTGTCTGAACGAGCGCAGCGAGAGAGTGCCGTACAGCCCGACCTGAATGAATGGAATGAATGAAGGGCAGCCCATCATCCCTCATTTAGAATCCATTACGAGCAATGTACAATCCGAATAAAATCAAAGCCGCGACCAAGAATGCTAAGGTTATTTTAATCCAAGAAAGCGGTTTTTCGCCGCTGACTTTTCCTGTTTGACCGTTGATCGCAAACTGGAATCGCTTGCCTCGATACTCATAGCTACACAACCAAATCGGCAATAAAATGTGCTTAAATGTCTGGCTATGTTTACGCGAATTGACGCGTACATTGCGCTGTGCTTGTCCGCCGATCTTGCCTTTCGCCATGGAGAGAAGCCGCTCGTCCATTATTTTATTGGCGACTGAATAGCCGGCATCAACTTCCATATCGTAGACTTCTGCTTCCCAACCGAGTAGATATCGAGCGTCGAAGTTGAGTACTTCGTCGAGACGAAACGGATAGACGCCTTGCAAACGCTTCTGGCTCAAACCATGCGAAGCAACGACCAAGACATCGTCAAAAAAGTGCTGAAAGCTGCCATTCCGCCAAAACCATTCTGTCACGACATAGGTCTGAGCGACCATTTTGCCATTGACATTGATCATACGAGTGCGTGTTTTATGGTATCCTGCTTCGCCTTGGTATTGATTATTCGTTTGAGCATCATACGTCCAAAACGGTATATAAATGCCATGCAGATTTTCGAGCGAAGCAAGCTTTTTTAGCTTATTCGGATGAAACCAACCTTCTTTGATCCAACGCTTAAAGGCGACTTCTGCTTCTCGCGCTGGAATGCTGAATGGCAAGACCCCGACTGGACTAATGTAGTTGTGATTAAACGCTTCTTCGTTGACATTTTCGGAGCCGCAAAAGCCGCAATTAATACGCACTTTATTGTGCTCGACCATCACATTTGAGCCACAATTGTTGCAATGGAAAACACGTTTGCCGATTGCTTCTGGTGAAAATGAACCTGCTTCTGCTACTGCGTTATGGAGGCTTTTTTCGACGACTTTATCGCTTGCTTGCTCGAGCTCTTCTTGATGATTGCAGTACGGACATAGCAATGTTTTAGCCTCGGCGCTGTAGGCAATTTGGCCGCCACAGCTCGGGCATGGCATATGAAACACTTCATTGAGTTCCTTATGCTCGTGTAGTCGCATTGCTTGTTTTAAAAAATGTGTAAGAAATTGGGGCTCACCGCGCGAGCGCGGTCGGGCTGTTCGTGGTACGCTAGGCTAGCCACAGCTGCGCTGTGTCCGGCCTACGGCCGCCACTACCATCCCTGAGCCGTGTCGTTTTTTATCTTGGCTTAGAGTTTGGCGAGCAGTTCTTTCTTTTTGGCTTCAAACTCTTCTTCTGTCAAGATGCCTTGCTCCTTGAGTTGTCCGAGCTCTTTCAGTAATTCGATGACTTTACTTTTTGCATCAGCTACTGCGTCTGCTCCACTTTGAGCGGTATTGCCCATGCCTTCAGTAAACATCTTTGCCATTCCGAATCCAACACCCATCCCGACTCCATCACCAGCGCCTCCGCCAGGATTTTCAGCAGCCTTTTCGATCGCATTCGCCCCTTGGAATCGAGTGAATTGTCCCATGTCATCGACCATATTCATATTGGTCATCTTGTCATAGAACGCTTCAACCTCCTTCGGTAGCGAAGTACTCGTAATCTGGAATTTTGTCAATTCAATACCAAATGGCTCAAAATCAGCTTGTATCAGCGGCAAGATTTTATCTCCAAGCTCAGTATACTGTGTGGCCATATCAAGTACTGAAACACCAGCCTCAGAAAGTGATTCAGCAAATTTAGGCGCAATCAAATCGCGCATTTTTGCTTCGACTTCGCTGACATGTACACTAGGCTTTGTACCAGCAAACTCAGTAAAGAATGTCTTCGGATCAGACACTTTGACGAAGTACGTTCCAAACGCTTTGACACGAACTTGCTTAAACTCTGGATCACGCATGATCACAGGATTAGGTGTACCCCACTTTAATGCTGGAAACTGCTTGGTGCTGATGAAATACACATCAGCCTTAAATGGCGAATCAAAACCATGCTTCCAAGATCGAAGCGTCGTCATGATCGGCATATTGTCTGTAAACAACTTGTGGCGACCAGGACCGTAGATGTCAGCTACTTGTCCTTCATCTACAAAAATTGCCATCTGTGATTCACGCACAGTCAGCTGCGCACCGTACTTGATGTTGCGATCACGATCAGGGAATTTATGCATGATGGTTTCTCCATCAGATTCTACCCATTCGATGACTTCAATAAACTCATCCTTGAAAATGTCAAAAATGCCCATGTGTTCTCTGTTTAAAATTCGTTTGTAAGATAGTGAGATGCCAGTACAAAGTGCAGCAGATCGATATTGTTCCAGAATTTCTTCACTACTCGATAGAAGAGCACAAACATTCGATCAATGAACTATTCCGTAAACTGAATGCAAAAAATCTACTTCACAAATTGATAGTCTTTGAATCGTAAGATGTGAACATACGTATTCATAAATTGATTGACCTTGCCTGAGCCTTCAACTGTTTCACCAGGGTTCTCAAAAACGGGCTTAACATTAAACTTTGTGTGAAGACCGTTTGCTTGATCGGTTTTCATCCAATTGGATAAAACACCTGTTCCATGTTCTTTAAGTTCTTTACCGACATAAAGCATGATGTCATAACCTAAATAAACTGTTTCACCAGGCAGCATTTTGTATTGGCTGAAGTAATTATCCTGAAAATTCTTGATTTCAAAAGAACTGCGAGTGATATACCCATTCGATGAAATAAGAACATTGAGCCGTTCGTAGTAATCAAAACTCATTTTATTAAAATCCATCCATTGCTCCATACCATAAACTTTCACTGGCACACGAAGTCGCTGAGCTTCAATTCCTATTTGTCTAAGTGCTTCTGATACAAATGTTTCATCTCGCGAAGGGATAATGATGTGAATACTGTCTCGCCGACCAGCTCGCAACCTTCCAATTTCATCACCTAACAATTCCATCATGTAGTCTTCACCTGCTGTCATAACCGGTATTTGGACTCCGTCACCAGTTTTGGCTTCAAATGCTTTCCGAAATAAGTCAACTCGATTCTTCTCTTTGGAATCTGCTCTTGAGATAATAATCGATCGACTCAAAGCAGAGTTTGTTTCAATATCATTGAGTATAGCTTCAGCATGAAATTCATAGCTTGGATTTAGCTGCACGAAAAATGGATTATTCTCAGTGATATTTGACGCGCCAGTAACTCCAATCATTGGTGTTTTTGATTTAAGAGCTTTCTCTGCAGCGAGCTTTTGTCCAGCAGCTGAAATTGGTCCTATAATAAGATCAGCATTCTGCACTGAGCTGCTTTCGAGTAGCGATGAAGTTGTTGATCGATTCCCTTTTGTATCCAGTACTGTCAACTCCATATTTACACCTTCCATCTTCAGACGATTAACTGCCATGAGAGCTCCTTCATAAAATTCAAGCGCAGGCATACTTTGACGTGGCACTTGCTCGCCGCCCATTCGATCGGTCAAGAAAGGCAACATCATTACAACATTGTAAGAAGCTTTCGTAAAACCTTCATCAATAGTTGGATTTTCATTTGGATCTACAACAGGATCTTTTGGATCAATTGGATCAGGAATAGTTACTGGGTCTTTTGGATCATTCTTCCAAGTGACAGTCTCCATTTCGCCATAAGGCTTACCCGATGGATCAGGAATTGAAACATCTGGTCGCGGCGTAGGGCGAGGATCTGGTTTTGTTGTTTTGCATGAAGCAGCAAACATCAAACTAGCAAAAAGAGCAACAATGAAAAGCTGCTTATTCCCACTCAATTGTAGCAGGCGGTTTTGTACTGATGTCATAAACGACTCGATTTATTCCCTTGACATTGTTGATGATACGACTACTTACCTCTGCTAAAAAATCATGCGGCAAACGACTCCATTCGGCAGTCATTCCATCTCGGGAGCTTACAGCTCGCAAGACGACTGGCTGCTCATACGTACGTTCATCTCCCATGACGCCAACACTTTGTACAGGCAGCAAAATAACGGCTGCCTGCCACACATCATTGTATAGCCCAAATTCCTTTAACGCTGTGATAAATATGTAATCAGCAAGTTGGAGCATCTTTGTTTTCGCTTCTGTAATATCTCCCAAAATACGAATACCAAATCCGGGACCAGGAAACGGATGTCGGTCTATCAAAGAATCAGGCAGCCCAAGCTCACGACCTACTTCGCGCACTTCATCTTTAAACAGCATACGCAGCGGCTCGACAAGACTCAACTTTAACCGATCAGGCAGTCCGCCAACATTATGATGAGATTTGATCGTGACCGAAGGGCCATTGACACTCACGCTTTCTATCACATCAGGATAGATTGTTCCTTGCCCGAGATGTTTGACTTCAGGATATTTCTTTGATTCGTCTTCAAAGACTTCAATGAAGACGCGTCCAATAATTTTACGTTTCTGCTCTGGATCAGTGACGCCTTTCAATTCTTTTAAAAAGCGATCAGCAGCTCGCACACCTATGATATTCAATCCTTGGCCTTCGTATCCAGCCAATACTTCTTCAAACTCCTTGTAACGCAATAAACCATTGTCTACAAAAACGCAAATGAGCTGCTTACCAATCGCACGATGCAGAAGCGTTGCACCGACAGTGCTATCTACACCTCCACTCAAGCCCATGATGACATGATCATCTCCTACTTGCTCTTTGAGCTTTGCTACAGTCATATCGACAAATGCTCCTGGCGTCCATTCTTGTTTGGCTGCAGCAACGCCGCAAACAAACTCTTTGATAATACGAGCACCATCAAGCGAATGCGTCACTTCTGGATGAAACTGAAATCCATACACAGGCGCATCAAATGAACCCGATTTAGCTCGAAAAGCAGCTACTGGAATAGATTCTGTCCTCGCTACAACTTCAAACTGGCTCGGTAGCTCAAGAATAGAGTCACCGTGCGACATCCAAACCTGGCTTTTGTCAGTAATTCCGCCAAAAATTGGATCTGCTTCCAGAACATCAGTCAAAACAGCTTTTCCGTATTCACGCTTGTCAGACTTAGCTACTTTACCGCCATAATACTGAGCGAGATATTGCGCTCCATAACACACACCGAGCACAGGCACTTTACCCATGAATGAATCAAGATTCGGCTCAGGTGCACCTTTTGCGGTGACAGAAGCTGGGCTCCCCGATAAAATGACTGCTTTGATGTGCGGTTCAAGATTTACAGCTTCTGCAAATGGCCGAATCTCACAATACACATTGCACTCTCGCACACGTCGTGCAATGAGCTGCGTATACTGTGAACCAAAATCAAGAATCAAAATTGTGTCTTGCATTGCGGCAAAGATAGCCGAATCAATGAGCCATCCGAATCCTATTTATGAACTCAACAATTGTAAATGTGGATGATGGGCCATGCTGCTTCACGTTCGTTACGCAGCATCGCGCTGTTCCAGGGTTTCGCTATTCGCTCATCACTCACAAGTTCGTGAGCGCTACGCGCCCCTTCCCATCGCTTGTCCAAGCTGATGTTTTGGCATAGGGATAGTAGGCAGTGCGTAGCAGACACGAGCAGCGCGAAGTGGCCGAGCGAACAGCGAGCTGCCGAATAGCCCGCCGCAGCATTGCTGCGGATGCCCAAAAAATAAAAGTTAAACGGCTATTAATTGTGCTTAAATCAGAAAAAAACTCGTGATAATTTTACGCTCTTCTAAAAGCAGCCAAGTCAGAATAGCTATGCGCTACATACCGAGTGAAATCGAACCAAAATGGAGACAATATTGGATCGATAATGACACCTACAAAACGATTGAATCATCGGACAAACCCAAATTTTATGTCCTTGATATGTTCCCGTATCCAAGTGGTGCTGGTCTTCATGTCGGGCATCCACTTGGTTATGTAGCGAGCGACATTTATGCACGGTTTATGCGCTTGCAAGGCTACAATGTTTTGCATCCGATGGGTTACGATTCTTTTGGACTGCCTGCTGAAGAATATGCTCAAAAAATGGGCGTTCATCCAGCTGCCTCGACAGACAAAAACATCATCCAATATCGAGCTCAATTAGATAAACTTGGTTTAAGCTTTGACTGGAGCAGACAAGTCAAAACAAGTGATCCAAGTTACTACAAATGGACTCAAAAGCTGTTTATTGACTTCTTTGAACATTACTATGATGTAAAAGAAGATAAAGCAATGCCTTTGAGCAACTTGATCGAATATTTTGATCAAAATGGCTCTTTAGATCATTCGGCCTTTTGTTCTGATTTTGAAGACTTTACAGCTTCTGAATGGAAGTCAATGTCAAAGAAAGAGCAAGCTGACATTTTGATGTGTTGTAGACTTGCATTTCGCCAATATCGAACTGTCAATTGGTGTGAAGCACTTGGTACAGTTTTGTCAAATGACGAAGTAAAAGATGGTGTCTCAGAACGTGGCGGCCATCCTGTAAGGCAAATGAAAATGGAGCAATGGATGCTCAGAATTACTGCTTATGCAGAACGTCTTTTGCAAGGTCTCGAAGAAGTTGACTTTTCTTCTTCATTGAAAGCCATTCAACGAAATTGGATCGGTAAAAGTGAAGGCGCAAATATTCGGTTTGCTGTAGAAAACCACTCTGATGAAATTGAAGTGTTTACGACTCGACCAGACACAATTTATGGGACGACGTTTATGGTGATTGCGCCTGAGCATCCGCTTGTAGAATCAATCACTAGCAACGAACAGAAAGCGGCTATCGAAGAGTACAAAAACTATGTTGCAACTCGTAGTGAGCGTGATCGCATTGCAGATGTTGATTCTGTGACTGGAGCATTTACAGGAGCGTATTGTATCAATCCTATCTCAAGAGAAAGACTCCCGATCTGGATAAGCGAATATGTCTTAGCAGGATATGGAACTGGTGCGATCATGGCTGTACCTGGTGGCGATGCTCGAGATCTCAAATTTGCAAAGCATTTCGATCTTCCAATTGTACAAGTCGTTGATCAATCTGATCACCCAGATGCAGATATGGGCGACAAAGTCGGCTTGATGATCAATAGCAAAGAGCTTGATGGACTCAAAGTCAAAGCAGCTATCAAGAAAGCGATTTATCTACTTCAAGAGTCTGGAGCTGGAAAGAAGACGACTTCCTACAGACTTCATGATGCATCTATTGCACGCCAACGGTATTGGGGCGAGCCAATTCCGATTTGGTATGATGATGAAAATATTGCGCATGCAGTTCCTTTTGAAGAATTGCCGCTCGAGCTGCCTGAGATAGATGACTTCAATCCGAAGTTTTCGATGAAGTCACCTGTCGCCAACAATCAAGAATGGGTACATCCAAGTCCTGGCGTCAGACGCGAAACTGATACAATGCCGGGTAACGCTGGTTCTTCTTGGTACTTCCTCAGATATATGGATCCAAATAATCCTGATGGAATTGCCTCCCAAGATGCGATCAACTACTGGCAGGATGTAGATCTCTATGTAGGCGGCGCAGAGCATGCCACTGGTCACCTACTCTATGCACGTATGTGGCACATGTTCTTGTATGACAAAGGAATTGTACCAACGCAAGAACCTTTCAAACGCCTCGTCAATCAAGGTATGATTCAAGGTGTCATTGAGTATATGTATTTGCTCAAAGACAAAACTGAAGGCCGCTCGCACTTCATTTGTACAAAACATTGTGAAGCAAAGGGAATCTCTAAAGAAGACATCTCAGCTATTCCTGTGCCTGTTTCATTTATGGAAGCATATGGTACTGATGAATCTTATATCTCAGTTAATGGATTTAAGCAATTTATTGCTTGGATGCCTTCATACAAAGATTCAATTTTTGAGTGCGGTAAAGGAATCTTTGACGCAAAAACTGAAGTGTTTACACCTCACGATGATGCTACAGATGCTTACCTCATCACTCGCTCTGAGATAGGCAAGATGAGCAAGCGTTATCACAATGTCATCAATCCAGATGATGTTGTGGCAGAATACGGATCTGATGCTTTTCGCATGTATGAGATGTTCATTGGTCCAATTGAGCAAGCAAAACCATGGAACACAAATGGCATTGAAGGGGTCTTGCGATGCTTGCGTCGAATTTGGGGCTTATTCTACGATAACAATGAGCAGCTAATACTCAACGATTCGAAGCCAAGCAAAGATGATATGAAAGCTTTGCATACACTTATTCGTGATGTCAAAAAAGGTATTGAAACCTTCTCTCACAATACATGCGTGAGCGATATCATGATCGCTACAAATGCGCTTCGTACTCAAAAATGCTCTTCGAGAGAAGTTCTTGAGCCGCTTACGGTTGTGCTTTCACCATTTGCACCGCATCTCGCTGAAGAGCTTTGGCAAATACTAGGACACAATACGAGTGTCACTCAAGCTTCGTTTCCTGAGTTTGATGAATCATGGCTCAAAGAAGACAGCGTAACCTACCCTGTCTCGATAAATGGTAAACGCAGAGCAGAAATTCAATATCCAATCGATAAGCCAAAAGCAGAGATTGAAGCAGAAATCCTATCGTTTGATTCCATCCAAAAATACATTGAAGGCAAAGAGATCAAGCGAATTATTGTTGTACCAAAACGAATGATAAACATCGTAGTTGCATGAGCGCATTAGGCAGACACATCCTTGTCGAGTTTTTTCAATGTGATCCTGACATCATGAATGATGTTACTGTGATCGAACAATCAATGGTCAATGCAAGCGTAGACGCTGGAGCGACCGTGATTAATTCAACGTTTCACCACTTCTCACCCTACGGTGTTTCGGGTGTTGTTGTGATACAAGAGAGTCATCTGGCCATTCATACATGGCCAGAATTCCGGTATGCTGCAGTAGATATTTTTACCTGCGGTGATACTGTTAATCCATGGCATGCATATGATAAGCTTAAAGCAGCTTTCAAAGCTTCACATGGTTCTTCAATGGAGATCAAAAGAGGTCAAATCGATCTACTCGAGCGTGTTAGTATCGAAGTCGCCGATTTACGTGATGATGCTGAGCGGCAAATTATTCCGAAATTCAAGCGAGACGTTTGGTTTACGGACAAAGACGAGAATATCGCTTTGTCTTTGAGACATAATGGCAATGTTCTCTTCAGAGAAAAATCGCCATATCAGCATGTACAAATCCTCGACACATTTGCCTTTGGCAAAATGCTGACCATAGACAATATGGTCATGTGTACAGAGCGTGATGAATTTATTTATCACGAAATGCTCGTTCATGTTGCCGCACAAGTCCAAAAGCAGCTTAAGAAGGTACTTGTCATAGGCGGTGGAGATGGCGGCACAGTTCGGGAAGTGCTCCGCTATCCAAGTGTCGAAAGCGTTACGATGGTCGAAATCGACGAAGCAGTCGTTCGTGCATCGAGAGAACATCTGTCAAGTATTTCTTTAGAACTTGACAATCCAAAACTCAATCTGATCATTGGTGACGGGATAAAGTATTTACGTGAAGCTGATGATGAAAGCTTTGACTTAATCATAGTCGATGGCTCCGATCCAGTAGGTCCAGCTGAAGGTTTGTTTGGACGTTCGTTTTATACTGACGTTTATCGCTGCCTAAAACCAGGCGGAGCGGTCTCCCTTCAAAGCGAAGGTCCGCTCTTCAGCAGTAAAGCATTTGTGGAGCTTCATCAAATGCTCAAATCTATTTTTGGTGAGTCTCAAGTCAATTGTTTTCTAGCACATATCTCGACCTATCCTACTGGCATGTGGAGCTTCAATCATGCTACTAAGGATGGTGCCCACCCAATTCATGATTTTGATCAAGATCAAGCAACTGCATTTGCTGATCAGCACAAGCTTAAGTACTACAATGCTGGAATCCATCAAGCTGCATTTGCATTACCGACATTTGTCCAAACAATGCTGAATGGCAAATCTTGATTCATACGATCCGAATGCGCCAGGCGTTCAAAACGGTAATTTTGCTGGGCTGCCATTTTCATTCGAAGATGCGCTCGTCATTTTACATACTGCGCCCTGGGACATGACCGTTTCGTATCAAGATGGCACATCGTATGCTCCTGAGTTTATTCGAGAAGCCTCGACACAAATAGACTTATATTCATTTGATTTCCCAGATGCTTGGAAAGCAGGTTTGCATATGTTGGCGATGGATAAAGACCTCATGGAGCTCAATACCAATATGCGCCCAGTGGCTGAAGAACATATCGATGCGCTCGAATCTGGTCAATCGCAACACTTTCAAGATGTGCTCGAAGAGATGAATGCTGCCTCGCGTCAAGCCAATCAAACCATCGAGCAGCAAGCAAACGAAATACTTGCCGCAAACAAACTCCCTCTCCTGATCGGTGGAGATCACAGCACACCTTACGGACAAGTCAAAGCCCTTGCAGAATCGGAAGAACCATTTGGCATTTTGCAGATTGATGCACACGCTGATCTGCGTATCGCCTACGAGGGATTCGAGTTTTCGCATGCTTCGATCGCGCACAACTGGTTGCAGCTCAGCGGAGTCAAATCACTTGTACAAGTCGGCGTTCGCGATATTTGTCAAGACGAAATTGATTACATCAATCGCGATAATCGAATTACGATGTTCAGCGATCAAGCAATGAAGCGACAACTCTTTCAAGGCGAAACAGTGCACTCGCTGCTCGATCAAATTATCGAAAAACTGCCACAGCGATTGTATATCAGCATCGATATGGATGGTCTTGATCCTGAACTTTGTCCTGAGACAGGCACACCAGTTCCTGGAGGATTAAGCTTTGAGATGCTGACATATCTGTTGACTTTAATTGCTCAAAGCGGACGCACTATAATTGGAGCAGATGTATGCGAAACAGGTAATGCTGAGTATGATGCCAACGTTGCTTCGCGAGTCATTTATCATTTGGCCTGTGCGATGATCCACACGCACAACAAATAAATGGCATTATTTTCATAGTATATTGTGTTCAAACTTTAAGTTATGCGTGTTCTCCTTTTTGTCTGTTTTTGCTTGATAAGTTGTTCTGTTTTTTCTCAAAAAGCAGCTACTAAAGCAGAAATAAACGTAAAACCACAAGCTCCTGCACAATTTAATCAAGTCAATAAAGACTTGACTTTGTATTTAATTTCTAAAGCTAATTTTGAAAAAGCGCTCGAAACTGGTAACATGGATTACATAGAGCAGCACTTTGAAAAGCTCATGGAAGTTATGCAAGATCAAATAGCCGCGTATAAATATATAGATATAACAGTACAAAAAAAGGATGAGCAAAAAAGAAGCATGACTCAGGTATATCGTCATTTTAAATCGATAAGCGTTCACTCACCTACTGCCATCAGTTCTTTCCAGCAAAAAATTCCACTCTTACTCGACTATGAATTTTATCTCCGTAAAAAAATAAACGCGAAATAAAATTAAACTAATACGTTGGGGCTGCCCCTTCATTCAAAAAGCTCCTAGAGAAAATCTCTAGGAGCTTTTTGAATTTTCGGGTCGGGCTATACGGCAGTACGGTAACCTAGCTTTTTCTTTTCTATTTTTAATAGAAAAGAAAAATCCACTCGCTCCGCTCGTGCTGCCTTCTATCCCTCAGCCTAGGCTTGCTTACGGACAAGCGCTGCGAAGTGGTGCGCAGCAGACGCGAATGCAATGAGCGGCCGAGCGAACAGCGAGCCACGTAGCATAGCGACCGCCGAACAACGTGAGGCGGATGGCCCATAAAAACACTGAATAATAATAAGACAAATTTGGAACGATGGGCGATGAATTGCAGTTTTGTGGTGGCGACTGTCGTCATGTCGCTCCATCGCGCGCAGCAATGGCTGTGTGAGGAAAGTCCGGACAACGTAGAGCACCACACCACCTAACAGGTGGGATTCTGACTCGTCAGAAGACAGCAAGTGTCGCAGAAAAAAACCGCCTCTCGGGGTAAGGGTGAAAATGTGCGGTAAGAGCGCACGGCTCTCGGTGGTAACATCGGGCGCGGACAAACCTTGTGGGTTGAAATGCCATGTACACTCTGCGCCTTTCGAGGCAGCCGCTGCTCGCGGATATGCGGAGGGGGTAGGCAGATTGAGGTGCTGAGTGATCAGCACTCGAGATAAATGATGGAGCAATACTGAGGTATTGACAGGATCCGGCTTATAGACTTGGCGACAGTCGTTTTATTTATTTATGCTCGCAAGATCGGCGAGAATTATTTCTGCTGCTCGATCTGATGCGCCTCCGAGATGGAGTTGCTTGTGAAGCTCCTTGTAATTATCAATCATTTGCCTGCGATAACTCGGCTCAAATAATAGTGCAAGCTCAGTCGATATAAAGTGCGGCTCTGCTTCTGCTTGGATGAGTTCTTTGACGATGAGTTTATTTGCAATTAAATTAACGAGCGATATAAAATGAATTTTAATTAAGCGGCGTGCAATCCAAACTGAAATGGGATCAGCTTTGTAACAGACAACTTGCGGCACATTAAATAATGCTGTTTCGAGAGTTGCTGTACCTGAAGTTACAAGTGCTGCATCAGCATGTGCGAGGATATTATATGTATCGTTTTGGATGAGCTGAATTCCGCTATTTAAAAATGGTTGGTAAATCTCACGCTCGATATGCGGTGCTCCTGCAAGTAACACTTGAACGGTTTCTTTTTCAGGCAAAGAAGCAATCATCACTTTTAGCAGTCGCTGTATTTCTTGTTTTCGGCTACCAGGAAGAAGTGCAAGTATTGGTTTATCGTCTTGAAGATTGTATTTCTTCTTAAAACTCGAATCTGGTTTAAATGATTGAATCACATCTACTAGCGGATGCCCGACGTAATCAACTTCATAATTGTATTTGGCGTAAAAGTCTTTTTCAAAGGGAAGAATGGTCAGCACTCTCCTACTCAATGCGCATATTTTATGTACGCGATTGGCTTTCCAAGCCCAGACTTGCGGTGAGATGTAATAATAAACGGGTATTTCGAGTTTTTTAATCCACTTCGCGAGCCGAAGATTAAACCCTGGATAATCAATTAAAATAATCGCATCTGGCTGCCAGTCTTGGATTGCTTGTTTTACAATTTGGAAATTTCTTCGGATTGCACTGAGGTTTTTTAAAACCTCAACAAATCCCATAAACGCCATTTCCTTGATATGAAGATCAAGCGAGCAGCCTTTTGCTTGCATGAGGTCGCCGCCTGTACCGCGAAATCTACTTTGTGGATTTTGATTTTGAAGTGCTTGGATGAGATTGCTGCCATGCAAGTCGCCCGAAGGCTCGCCAGCGATAACATACAATTTCATTGATTAAAATAATTTAGAAAACCAGCCACTCACAAAAAGCCAAGCAATCATTCCAATAAACGTCGGAAAGACGACTCCGCGCATTGCATCATCAAATCGACGACTTCTGAAAATCTGGAACGGAATTAAATTAAAGCATAAAGCAAATAATAAAATCGACGCATTATCAAATCCAGCAAACTGAAACGTCGATCCACCGAGATTCAGATGAGTCCCTTTGCCGAAATATGAAATGGCGTAAACGAGTCCAAAGCCAAATGCAGGAAATAAAAACCCTGAAATAATTCCTGAGAGTAATGTGTCTTTATTCAGCATTAGAATTCTGCTTGTAAATGCGAGAGAGAATCTTTGGCAGCATGATCGGTCAAATCAAACATAATTGGTACAACGCTAACATAACGAGCATCAAGCGCATCGATGTCTGTATCATCTGGCTGCTCTTCTTTATGATAACTGCCTTTCATCCAATAGTATTGTCTTCCATGAGGATCTGTGCCGACTTGAAAATCTTCGATCCATCTGCCTCGTGCTTGGCGACAGACTTTTATTCCTTTAATAGTGTCAATTGTTCCTGCTGGAATATTGACATT
>JAHDHF010000259.1 GCA_020631455.1 Saprospiraceae bacterium | reverse complement strand
ATAATTGATATGGAGGATGGCCAGCGTTATTTAACTGGTGTCAATTTTGATATTTCTGATTATGTCGCTCAGTTAGAGAAGATAATCTTTCCAGAGGTCATTAAGTCCGAATTCGAGGCAATTTATAATCAAACAGAGTCCATCGAAGATTTGAGAAGCATGTTCTTTGAATACTTAGAAAGATAGCTCCTAAACACTCATGCCTGGCTTCGGCCAGTGAACTAATTCCAATTGTTATCTGATGTTGTCCAGTTTTTAGTTAGCTTCGTGGAAGGTGGGCATGCCATCTTCAATAGTTGACCGTAACGTGTCCTTAATCAACTTGTGAGACGCTCTTCAGGTTGTTTAGGACCAATTGATGATGCAAAATATAGCTTTCCACAAGACGAAACCAGCTACACAAAACAAGCTGAGGCTCAGTGAGTTAATCGCTGCACTCAGCCATGCACTTGATCTCACCGAGGGGCAACCAGAGGGGCATTGCGTTCGATGCTGCTGGATTGGGATGCACATAGGCGATGCTCTTGGATTGAACAAACAGCAGTTAAGTGATTTGTATTTTACACTTTTGTTAAAAGATCTGGGTTGTTCCAGCAATGCTGCTCGCATCTGTGAACTGTATCTAACAGATGATATTACATTCAAACGCGATTTCAAAACAATTGACAGGGGTGTGAACTCTGCATTGAGATTTGTGTTCGCAAAAACCGGACTGAAAGCCGGCTTGAGCGAACGATTCAGGGCAATCGTCAATATCATTCAAAATGGGCAGGAATTATCAAAAGAATTGATAGAAACGCGCTGCCATAGAGGGGCTGACATTGCGGCAATGATGCGATTTTCTGAAGGCGTACAGACGGGGATCATGTCGCTTGATGAGCATTGGGATGGTGGTGGCAAGCCTATGGGTTTGAAAGCATCGCAAATTCCGCTTCAATCCAATATTGCACTTTTGTCACAAGTCATAGACGTATTTCATAGTCAAAATGGCAAAGAAGCGGCCATCAAAGAAGTCATCTCCAGAACCGATAAATGGTTTGGCCCCAAACTTGTGGATGCTTTCATTAAGGCACAAAAATTACCAAAGTTCTGGTCTACCCTGAGGTCAAATAAGATTGTTAAAGAAGTTTCAGGTATTGAGCCATTAAATATGAGATTACATGCTGATGACGATTATCTCGATGATATCGCAAAAGCATTTTCTGATGTTGTTGATGCGAAGAGCCCTTTTACTGCTGATCACAGCAATCGAGTGACCCTATATACTGACATGATCGCTGAAGAACTTGGATTTTCTTCGGAACACCGGAGATGGCTGCGCAGAGCAGCACTTCTGCATGACATTGGCAAATTAGCGGTCAGCAACCAAATATTGGATAAACCTGGTAAACCCACAAATGAGGAGTGGGAAGCTATTAAATCTCATTCTTATCACAGCGAGCGCATCTTGGAACGTGTTGAGGCGTTTAAGGATATTGCACCATTAGCTGGTGCTCACCACGAGCGTTTGGATGGGAGAGGCTACCCCTATGGTTTGAAAGGCGATGAGATTTGTCTTGAAGTACGAATTTTGACCGTTGCTGATGTTTTTGATGCTCTTACAGCAGATCGCCCATATCGTGCCGCCATGCCAATCTCTAAAGCTTATGAAATACTGGACAAGGACAT
>JAHDHF010000094.1 GCA_020631455.1 Saprospiraceae bacterium | reverse complement strand
CGGCCGCCTTCATGTTATTTCGGCGTCTGCTGTGCACCACTTCGCAGCGCTTGTCCGAGTCGGTTTATTCTTTCGCTAAAGATTTTTTTAATGTCAATTCAGTAATTACCTAAATGATTACTTGTGAGTAGACCTAAAAAAGTTAAAGTAAAAAATAATTAATATGATTATTTTTCTCCAGGTCGTATATTAATGATGGATGCCAAAAATATTTCACCTTTAATTTCTCCAGTTACTTCTGCTTGCGTAGTCGAAGTACAGAATTTATGAGAGCTTGTAATGATTCCTAATTTTTCTACGAAAGGTCCTTCAATTATATAATTTTTACCATCAATTTGAGCTGTAAGATTGCAGCTATTCTCTTCCGCTGTATTTGAATTACAATTACTGCAAGAAATTACTGCTACAGTATTCCTAACTATAATCGGTTCAATAATTTCTATTTCCTCTTCATCGTGGCTATGATCATGACTATGATCATGACTATGATCGTGACCGCTATGATCATGAGAAGTGGACGGTTGAGCATCAGACTCCATTACTTCTTGAGTTGATCCAGAACATGCTGAAAGAGCAAACAAAACGCTCAAAAGAAATACGTACTTGTACATTTTATAGTCTTTCTTACAAAGATAGTCGTCTAAATTTAAAGAAACTATTTTCGGCTGAGGGATAGAAGGCGTTGTTTGAACGCAGAGAGACTGAAAGGAACTCGGAGAGAGTGCCGAATAGCCCGACCTCGCGCATCGAGGGCAGCCCCAATAATTAAAAATTTAGCACAGAAAATTAAGCGCTCATATATTCCCAAGCAGAGCGATAGCCGCTGATCGACTCAACATAATCGATGCACATTGAGTAAAAGTCATCTTGTCCGAGCGTAGCGCTATCACCGATGACAATGAGTTTTTTGCGAGCGCGTGTGAGCGCGACATTCATACGGCGATAGTCTTTGAGAAAGCCAACTTCACCTTTTGTATTGGAGCGGACGAGGCTGATGTAGATGATATCGCGCTCTTGCCCTTGGAAGGCATCGATCGTATTGATGACAGGTTTGAGGCAGCCAAGTTCTGACTCGTCTAGCTCGTCGATGAGATCACGGAGCACTTTCGCCTGCTCACGATACGGCGTCAAAATCGCGATGCTCGGAGCAGGCTCATGCTCGCCAAGTTTTTTGGCGAGTTCGAGGAGATGCTCGCGTAGGAGATTCGCTTCGTCTTGATTGTAGCGGCTGAGATATTTTTCATTGATCGACTCTTCAAATCCGCAGCCAGCAGTATCAACAAACTCAAATGGCTGCTCGTCGCCATCAAAGAGCCGATGCGTTGCAACTGATTCGTGCGCTTGCAGCTGACCGTCATAAAACCATTTATTGCTCAAACCCATGATCTCAGCATTCATCCTGTATTGGACTTTGAGCAAGGAGCTTGGCACATGCTTCATCGCCTTTTCGAGCAGCGAGATATTCAGGCCAGCGCGGGCTGCAGCATTTGATTTGATCGTCGGCGGCAGCTGATACGGATCTCCAGCCATGATGACGCGCCGCGTCCGCAAAATCGGAATCCAACAAGCAGGTTCGAGCGCTTGACCAGCTTCGTCGATGACGACGGTGTGAAATTTCTCTTGCTTGATGAGTTTGTGCGTCGAGTTGATCAGCGTGCAACAAATGACATGCGCCGAACTGATAATGTCTTCGACGAGTTGGTCTTCTAGGTGGCGAGCCCAGTCAAGCAGCT
This sequence comes from Saprospiraceae bacterium, assembly GCA_020631455.1. Classification (GTDB taxonomy): domain Bacteria; phylum Bacteroidota; class Bacteroidia; order Chitinophagales; family Saprospiraceae; genus JAHDHF01. The sequence goes on along the minus strand of JAHDHF010000094.1, from coordinate 8,975 downwards.
GCCGAGCTTCGCGATAGTGCTGCTGGCGTTCGTTGCGCTGCTGTGCGCCAAATTTGCGCTTAAACTTGCCAGCCATTCTGAAGGACTCTTCAGCTTCTTGCCTCACTTTTTTGATGCGCGATGATTCTGGATGATCCGAGATTTGCTGATCGAGCGTGTGTTTGAGCAAGCGCTCATCGACGCGGCTGATATTGCCGAGGCGAACGACGTTGAGCCCTGTCTCAGCAATGCGCTCAGTCAAAACATCGACAGCGGCATTACTCGGAGCACAGACGAGAATTGATTTTTCAATTTTCGTCAACTCCTTGATCGCGTGGACAAGTGTTGTTGTCTTGCCAGTACCGGGCGGTCCGTGTACAATGGCGACATCTTCAGCTGCTACGATCGATTGGATTGCTTCGCACTGAGATTGATTGAGAGCGTCAATCATCACAGGCTGCTTCGTTTTCCAGCGCGCTTTGTCATTACCATACAAGATAGCACGCAGCTCAGCGATGCGCCCTTGGCGTGAGCGCTCTAAGACATCGAGCGCAGCTTCCATCTGCAAATACGTTCGCTCATCAAAGAGCAGTTCGACAGCAAGGAGTCCGTCATGCAACCATTCGGGCCAGCGATTGGTGTTGAGGATGATGCGCATCTCATTGCGCTTGACGAAATGGACGACGCCCTGAGCGCCAGTTTGATCATGCTCAAGAGTCAAGTCTGGCGTCAGCAACACTGGCGCGCCCGCTCGAAACAAATGACGCTCGTTCGGATTCTTGGTGCGAGCGACGGTCACGCTGATCCGCTCGCCGACCATGTAGCCAGTTTTGACCACTTCGACAGGCAGCCAAGCGTAGCCTTGCTTGCGCCGCTCGACAGGCGTAAATCGCTTGATGCGATCACGGTGATACTCAAAGTCAGCAGCTTTCTCTTGGGAGAGCAGTTCTTTGAGTCGTCTGACTTCTTCTATCTCTTGTCTTACAGTCTCGGCACTCATCTGCTAGGCGCAGTGAGCGTCTAATGCAGCAAAAAGCCGATGCGTCACATCGTCGATGCTGCCCATGCCGTCTATCGAGCTGCTGCGCTCTTGCTCAGCATAGTAATCGAAAACTGGAGTCGTATTTTCAGTATAGACATTGATGCGATTGCGGATTGTCCCTTCGTCGGCATCGTCTGCACGGCCGCTTGTTTCGGCACGCTTGAGTATGCGCTGTACAATGGCTTCGTCATCAACACTTAATGAGAGCAGCATTTCGATCTGCGTTTTCATCTCGCCGAGCATTGTGTCGAGAGCTTCTGCTTGTGCGACTGTCCGTGGAAAACCATCGAAAATAAATCCAGATGCTTCAGGGTGTGATTCGACTTTTTTGCGGAGCATCGCAATCGTGACTTCATCAGGTACGAGCTCGCCTTTGTTCATATAGCTTTTAGCGAGTGTGCCGAGCTCAGTCTCACCTTTGATCTCTGAGCGAAACAAATCACCAGTCGAGATATGTACGAGGTCATATCGCTCGGCGAGGAATGTTGCTTGTGTGCCTTTGCCGCTACCAGGAGGGCCAAATAAGATCAAATTGAGCATGATGTATATTGTTTTGGGCTGCAAAGGTCGTGTTTTTTAGGCACTTTTTTTATGAGGATTTGGGGCTGCCCGCAGCAGAGCTGCGGTCGGGCTGTACGCAGTACGGTAGCCTAGCCGCTGCTGTGCAGCGTCCGCTCACTTCGCTCGCGCTGCTCCCATCCCTCAGCCGAGCTGAGTGGACAAGCGCTGCGAAGTGGTGGCGCAGCCAGACGCGAATGAAATGAGCGGCCGAACGGACAGCGAGCCACGAAGCATAGCGACCCCGATGAGCGTAGCGAAATCGGGGATGGCCTATAAAATTCATTCATTTTGAAATCTGGTATTAAGATCGCGATACAAAAGTATGCTCAAGCTGGGGCGTATCTTTGGGCTGTGCGGAAAATACTATTTGCTTTTTGTGTTTTGGTGCTGCTGCTCGATATGAGCTGTGCTAATCCTGTAGCGCCCACGGGCGGTGCGCGTGATACGACACCGCCGCAACTTGATTCGCTTAAAAGCACGCCAAATCTGAGTGTCAATTTTGATGGAGATGAAATCGTACTTGCTTTTGATGAATGGGTGACGCTAAAGGATGCTGCAAAGCAGGTCTTGGTATCGCCGCCACTCGACAAGCCTGTTAAATTGACGCAAAAGCGGAAGCGAATAGTCGTCGATCTCAGCGAGGAAGAGCTGCGTGAGAATACGACATACACAATCCAATTTGGGAATGCGATTCAGGATTTGACTGAAGGAAATCCTTTTAAATCGACTTTTGTGTTTTCGACTGGTCCGTATGTTGATTCCCTTGAATTAAAAGGTGCTGTCATGATGACAAAATCGGGTACGCGCATAGAAGATGCACTCGTCTTGCTGCACACGAATTTATCTGATACTGCTTTTCAAAAGGAACGGCCGTTTTATTTTACAAAGTCTGATAAAAACGGCAATTTTAAATTTGAAAATCTGAAGGGCGGCTCGTATCGCTTGTATGGTTTGGTTGATCAAAATGTCAATTATTTATTTGATCTAGAAAGCGAAGTGATTGCATTTAATAATGAGCCGATTGAATTAAATGATAGCAGTCAAAATAATTTTGTTCTTCATTTTTTTCAAGAATCTCAAGGCGTTAAAATTTTATCAGATAAGCAGCCTCGCTATGGTGAGATTGTATTAACTGTTTCAAATACTGATCGTGACTATTCGGTACGGTTTCTTGATGAATCCATACGTTATAGACTTCTTGTAGATGGCGCTGATCTGACCATTTGGTACGACTCGAAGCCTCAAAAGCAAACTGTCAGTTTTGAATTATTGGCTGATAGTGAAATCATTGACACGCTTTCGTTTGAAAATAAATCGACTGCTCGAAATGAACAACTTGCAGCTTTAGCAAAACTTGGATTCAAGAAAAAAGAATCTGGTGGCGGTGGGTTTGGAAGTATTCAAGCAAGTGGCGAAAAGGAATTTGAGCCGACGTTGTTTCATGTTGATTCGAGTATTGTCTTTGCATTTTCGCGACCGATTATTGAATTAAACGTGGACCTGATTCAATTAACTCGAGATACACTTTCGTTTGAAACTTTTGCAGCTTCGATTTCGAGTGATAAGCCAAATCGAGTTCTTGTATCAGGCAAGGATTTAAATCCTGGTAAAGTTGAGTTTCAATTTCTACCAGGTGCTTTAACCGATATTTTTGGCGTAGAAAATCAAGACACGATTCGAAAGACAATTTCGTTTGCAAAGCAAGATGATTTTGGCAATATCGATATCAAATTGCAAATGATGAATTCAAGCAAAGCCTATATCCTTGAAATCATGACTCAAACTGGCGCTCGTATTTATAAAGAGGAGTTGCGTGATCTGTCAGAATATAAAACTCGAATAAAGGCAATAGAACCTGGAAAATATCGTATTAAACTTACGACCGATACAAATCGTAATGGTCAATGGGATACGGGAGTTTTTCCGAACCAGCAGCCTGAAACGATTGTTTTCGGTTCAGTTGGTACACTTCGTGCTAATTGGGACTTAGAGTTGAAGCTTGTGGTTGACCTAGGAGGAGGCAGCGAGTAAAAAACAGAATCGCTTATGAAACGTTTATCGTTCTTTTTTATCTTCTTGTTATCAATAAGTACGTACAGCTGCAAGTCATCGAAAAAAGCGACAGACTCTAGTACAATCGGAAAACCTATTTCTGGTATTTCTGCTAGTCAGTTGATTGATGCATTAAGATCTCAGCAGTTGAGTTTTAAATACTTTGAGTCAAAGATGAAGGCGAGTGTTAATATGGATGGCAAAACGCAATCAGCACAAGTACATCTGCGCATCATAAAAGATGAAGTCATTTGGGCAAGAATCACAAAGCTGGGTATCGAAGGAGCGCGTATGCGTGTGACGCCTGATAGCATACAATTTGTTAATCGACTTGATAGAACCTTTGTCGATGCACCAATTTCTGCTTTGACAGAACTGTATTCTTTGCCTGCTGATTTTGATATGCTCGAAGCACTTCTCCTCGGAGAGGCACCGACACTCGGTGGGCGACCATCGGAGGTTGAGTCGTCTGATAATACATACATGATACAATTGATGCAGCAGCAATTTCGACAATATGAATATGTCACAGATCATAATTTTGAAATACAGAACATGAACTACTATGATCCTGCACAAAAAACTTCAATTCGAGTCGAACAATCCGATTATAAAACCCTAGAAACCGGAGAGAAACTTCCGTACTTTCGTGATATTACAATCAAGCAAGCTGAATCACAAGCAGCTACATTGAATTTTTCGACGATACGTGCTTCATTTGATAAAAAATCATTCGCTGCTTCGCTTACCATTCCATCGCATTACAAGCCGATGGATATTGGTATGTAGTTGTTTGCTTGTCATTGTTGCCTCTTCTTTTGCTCAAAGTGAAGAAGTCATACTAAAAAAGAAGCGGGCACTTCTCAAATCTGAAATTCGTGATTTAGATAAATCAATTTCATCTACACGAGATGAAATTGAATCACTTGAGTATCAAGTAATACTTATTCAAGAACGAGCTCAATTGATAGATTCATTGACTGTAGTCACTCAACGACAAGTTGATTTTCTCGATTTGCGAATACAAAGTTCTATTGAGTTAGTTGAAAAACTCGAGACACGAAAGCAAAAATTAAAAACTGAGTATGCTGCAATTTATAAAGCAGTCTACAGGCATCATTACAGCACAAATTCTGTTGTGATGTTATTATCTGCATCGAGTTTAAGTGATGCTTTGTTGCGTTGGAGTTTTTTAAGGAATATCGAGCAACTTAAATCACGCCGCTACAGTCGCGTAATTCACGCAACTGAACAACTGAATTCTGCTCAAACAAATTTGCAAGCAGAGTACACGCATCAAAAAAATGCTTCTCTAGAATTGGATAGCATTCGAGTGGTGCTTGATGATGCCCTAGAGGACGAACGCAAGGTTTTGAAAAAGAAAAAGAAAGAGTCAAAAAAATTAAAGCAACTCAAAAAAGAGCGAAAAAAAGAAGATCGTGCTTTAAAAAATGAACTTGATGCATTAGTTGCTGAACTAAATCTAAAAAAGCCATCTTTAAAATCAAGCACATCAAATACAACAAGTACAACAAAACGCAGTCGTTTTTCGAAACCGGTTCCTGGTAATTTTATCACTAATAAACAATTAAAGCAAGAGCAAGTATCAGACATCTTTACAACTATCCGAACGAGCCACAAGCAAGATGTCAAAGCAGTTGAATCTGGTATTGTTCAAAAAATTGCATTCAAGCCATTGAAAAAAAATATCATTATGATTTTTCATTCTGAATCAAATCATTTTTCGATGTACGCCAATCTCGGGACAGTTTATGTGTCAGAAGGTGATATTATTAAGCGTGGAGACCCAATAGGTCAAGTGAGCCAGTCATTTCTCTCTTTTGCACTTGGTCGAGTTTCATCTACAGGCAAACGAAACATGTACACACGTAGAGAACTCAAAAAAATAATGCAATAAGTTGCACCAATTGACTACTTGCTATGTTTGTAGCTTGTAATTATGTCGAGACATCAAAAAGAATATCAAGGCGGACAAGACTGGAATGTCGGTAAGTCAGAAGACAAAGGCCTCCGCAAAGATGCTGAACGAGCAGTGCTAATCGCGGTAGTTTCGCGTGAGCAGACAGTCGAGCAAGTCAAAGAACATCTTGACGAGTTACAGTTTCTAGCAGAAACAGCGGGCGCTATTACAATCAAGCAATTTTATCAAAACCTTGACCATCCAGACAAGCGAACCTATATCGGAAAAGGAAAGCTCGAAGAAGTCATTCAATACGTTGAGGATAATGATATAGATCTAGTCATCATTGATGATGACCTTTCAGGCAAGCAAACTAGCATTCTCGAAAAAGAAATTAAGCGAAAAATCCTGGATCGTAGCAGCTTGATCCTTGACATTTTTGCCAATCGCGCTCAGACGGCCCAGTCAAAGACACAAGTCGAGCTCGCGCAAATGCAATACCTGCTTCCTAGGCTTCGGGGCTTGTGGACACACTTAGAGCGTCAGCGCGGTGGTATCGGTATGCGCGGCCCTGGAGAGAAAGAGATCGAGACAGATCGCCGTATCGTCAATGATAAAATATCAGGACTCAAAAAGCAACTCGCCAAAATCGAGAAGCAAAGCGAAGTGCAACGCAAGAATCGCAGTAATATGATCCGCGTGGCTCTCGTCGGTTACACCAATGCTGGCAAGTCAACTGTGATGAATGTTATGAGCAAAAGCAAAGTTTTTGCAGAGAATAAACTCTTCGCAACGCTTGATACAACAGTCAGAAAAGTCGTCATCGAGCGTACACCTTTTTTGCTTTCAGACACAGTTGGGTTTATTCGCAAATTGCCGCATCATTTGATAGAGAGTTTCAAGAGCACGCTTGCCGAAGCCAATGAAAGTGATATGTTGCTACATGTCGTCGATATGTCGCATCCGCAATATGAAGATCATATCGCCACCGTCAATCGTACACTCAAAGAACTCGGTGCAGAAAAAATACCAAGCATTTACATCTTCAATAAAATTGATCTCTATCGAGAAAAGTACTTCGATGAGCTACTTACTCAAGAAGAAAAAGACGATATCGAAACCGAGCTTCGACAAACATTGACTGAGCGATATGGAGATAACCTCGTCATTTCAGCCAAATCTGGCGAAGGCGTTGATGACTTTAAAATACGCCTACTCGAAGAAGTCAAAAACCTCTACGCAACACGCTTTCCGTACCGCACACAATACTGGTAAAACCAACTTATGTATCAAGAACTCAATCAATACGCACAACTCCTTGTCAACTATTGCGTAAGCGTCAAGAAAGGCGACAAAGTCCTCGTCGACTCAACAACACTTGCAGAGCCACTACTTCGCGAAGTTTATCGCGAGATACTTCGCGCAGGCGGCCACCCACATGTGCGCATGATGATGCGCGGCCAAGAAACCATATTGATGGACGAAGCGCAAGATCATCAGTTGAGCTATGTATCGCCATTATATGAGAAAGCAATGCGCGAGTTTGAGTGCTACATTTACGTGCGCGCGCCGTACAATTTACGAGATACACAAGATGTCGATCCAGAGAAACGCAAGATTTTTCGCAATGCACTCAAGCCGATACGTGAGCAATACTTTCGACGCACAGGCAATGGCGAGATGCGTCGCACCTTATGCCAGTTTCCGACACTCGCCAACGCGCAAGAAGCAGGCATGGCGCTCGATTATTATCAAGATTTTATTTTCAAAGCCTGCAAGCTCGATCAAGATGATCCAATAGCAGCTTGGAAAGCACTCGGTGCGCGCCAGCAAGTCATAGTCGATAAACTCAACTCGACAAATACGATGAGATACGTCGGACCAGATACCGACATTACATTTAGCACCCAAGGGCGCACTTGGATTAATTCTGATGGTCGCACCAATATGCCATCAGGCGAAGTCTACACAAGTCCAGTCGAAGATTCAGTCAATGGCACAATTCGCTTCAGCTATCCAGCCATCTATATGGGCAATGAAGTAGAAGATGTACAACTCACAGTACGCGATGGACAAGTCGTCGAGTGGGCTGCTGCACGTGGTAAAGATTTCCTCGATACCGTTTTTGATTTACCAGGCGCACGCCGCTTTGGAGAAGCAGCGATCGGCACCAATTATGACATCAATCGTCACACAAACAATATCTTATTTGACGAAAAGATTGGCGGTACAATCCACATGGCGATTGGGCAGAGCTATGCACAAGCTGGAGGCAAAAACGAAAGCAGCATCCACTGGGATATGATCTCTGATATGACACAAGGCGGCCGCATTTATGCAGATGACGAGCTCATTTATCAAGACGGCAAATTTTTAATAGAAGGAGTTTAATGTTTGAATTGTTTGGGGCTGCCCCTTCAATAAATAATCTCCTAGAAATTTACTTCTAGGAGATTATTTATTTTGGGTCGGGCTATCCGGCACTCTCTCCGAGTTCCTTTCAGTTACTCGGAGTTCAAACAACACCTTCTATCCCTCAGCCAGCAGCATCTTTGAGATGATCAAGTTGTCCTGTTACAGCAAGTAAGAGTCCGATGATAATTCCAATGACTACCGATAGTATTATAATGAAAATAAAACTTAGTGTAGCTACCAAAATGAATTTTAGTACGGATGAGAATGATCGCTTGAATCCATAGTTATATAGCTTAAAGTAAACATAAGCATAAAATAAAACCATGGGAACAATACTAAACGAATATAAAGAAGGAGAAATGTAGACGGCGAGTACAAATAAAAGCGTCGAAAACAAATACGTTGTTCCTTGAATATACGCATTTGTGACTAAATGCTCTGCATATGTATTTTCCTTCCAGAATGTAAATTTTGAAACAAGTGCATAAAAAGGTAGAATGAAGAATGAAAAAATATTAAAATATCGTAGCAGGAATTCCATGAAACTCTTTTGGAAAGCATCTTGATTATAGTTTTTAGATTCATTTTCAAGTGAATTAGCATTGTACGATTCGTCAAATAGACGAATCAGAGATTCTTGGTTATTTGCTTGAAGTTCAAGGAAATTGTCTGCATAAATGTTGAATACAATCGTGGCGATTGCAATGCCAATTGCTACATATGCAAAAGGAGTCATGTATTTTTTTCGGACACCATCGAGATACTCTTTTAGCAGAATATCAGGCTTGACCAACATATAATAGATTGTCTTAAAGTATTTGTTGTCCCAGCCAAAGATATCTTTCGTTATATTATGAAAGAGATACTGAAGCGTTAGGCGTTCTTTAATGACTTTTGCGCCACAGTTATGGCAAAAATTTCCCTCTACTAATTCTGTGTAACAGTTTTTGCAATTCATGTAGCCTCTTTTACAAAAGCGAATATAATAGACTCAAGCAGAATATG
>JAHDHF010000258.1 GCA_020631455.1 Saprospiraceae bacterium | reverse complement strand
CTAATGTGAAAGCCGAAGCCTTTTCTTGTCGCACCAATTTGCCGCCTAATACCGCCTTCCGAGGCTTTGGTGGCCCGCAAGGCATGTTCGTCATCGAATCGGCGATTCATGATGCAGCGCGGCAGTTGGGCGTAGCACCGCACCTCATACAAGAAGCGAATTTATTGCAGGAAGGCGATGAGTTTTCCTATGGTCAAAAGACGGAAGATTGTGAAGCAAATCATTGTTGGTCGCAAGCCAAAAAGAACTATAATTTCGAGCAATTGCAAGCCGAAGTAGCGCAATACAATGCTGAAAATAAATACACGAAAAAAGGCTTGGCTTTCATGCCGATTTGCTTTGGGATTTCCTTCACCAACACCATGATGAACAACGCCCGCGCCCTAGTGCATGTGTATAGCGATGCGAGTGTAGGCATCAGTACGGGCGCGATTGAGATGGGGCAAGGCGTGAGTTCCAAGATGATTCAGGTGGCAGCCAGCAGTTTTGGGATTGAAGAGGAACAAATCAAATTGGAAACGACCAATACCACGCGCGTTGCCAATACTTCGCCTTCTGCCGCCAGCGCAACCGCAGATTTGAACGGAAAAGCCCTGCAAGATGCTTGTAATCAAATCATAGAACGGCTGAAGGATTTCCTAGTCGAGCATTGGGAGCTAAAAGATAAAACAAGCATTCTTTTTGAAGAAAATACCATCAGTGCTTCGGATAAGCATATTGCTTGGGAAGACTTGATTCAATTGGCGTTTCAAAAGCGCATCAATCTAAGTGCAAAAGGGCATTATGCCACGCCTAGAATTCACTTTGATAAGGCTACTGGTAAAGGACATCCCTTCGCTTATCATGTGTATGGTACAGCCATTTTCCGTAGTACCGTCGATTGCATTCGAGGGAATTATGAATTTGATGCGGTGCAAATTGTCCATGATTTCGGGACAAGCATGAATCGTGCGGTAGATTTAGGACAAATAGAAGGCGGTCTCGTGCAAGGCATGGGCTGGATGACGATGGAAGAATTGATTTATGATGAAAAAGGCGTACTGAAATCATCCAATTTAGCGAATTATAAGATTCCTGATATTTATTCCGTCCCGAAGGAAGTCAGCGTTCAATATTTAGAAACCGAGGGCAGCGAATTAGCGATTCTAAAATCAAAAGCCGTCGGCGAGCCACCTTTGATGTATGGGATTGGGGCGTATTTTTCTTTGGCGAATGCGATTTTGGCGTTTAATGAACAAGCAAAAATTACCTATTCTGCGCCCATGACTACGGAAAAAGTCTTGCTCAGTTTATACAGCTAATTTTTGAACCATATAAGATATATAAGGACATTTAAGACTAATAGGACGTGTACTTATATGCTTCTTATATACCTTATATGGTTCAAAAAAATCAAAACGATTTAATGACCAAGCACTACAAGATATACAGCGACCGCGTATTTATAAATGGCAAATTGCAAGCCGCAACCATCTCCATCGAAGGCGATAAAATAGCAAGCATTCATATTGGGCAATGTCTAGAAGGCGCACAGGATTTTTCGGGTAGCGTCATCATGGCGGGTGCGATAGACGCACATGTACACATCAATGAGCCAGGGCGTACGACTTGGGAAGGCTTTGAAACAGCGACCAAAGCAGCCGTGCGAGGTGGCATCACTACTTTGGTAGATATGCCTTTGAATTCGAGTCCTGTAGTGACGAATG
>JAHDHF010000257.1 GCA_020631455.1 Saprospiraceae bacterium | reverse complement strand
TGTCTTGTCCTGAAATAGGTTGACACTCATTCAACTTATGAAGAAGAGAAACACAACTTCAAGAAGAAAGCGTCAGTCGTTAGCCGAGAATACAGAATACGCTCATTTGTCAAGTCAATTTGGCTTTTCAAAACGTGATTCCTCCTCCGGTGGAATAGAACGTAGTCAACCGACATTTTACAGCGATGCGTTTAAGCTTCAAGTAATCAATGACTATTTAGCCAGTGGTAAGACGAAGAATGAGATTCAAAAAAAGTACGGTATTCGTGGAAAGAGTACGTTATTGTACTGGTTGCGTAAATTTGGTTACGCAGATACATCTTGTAAAACTTTGCCGAAGAAGCAATCAAATGATCCATTGAATACGTTGAAAAAATCAATACAAGGCAATGATGGTTGTGATCAAAATCATGATCAAAAGGATCGTGATTCATCATCTGATTCATCTTTGAATTCGATGAATTCGATGAATTCGATGAATAAAGAAGAGCTTTTAGCAGAGATTACTCAATTAAAAGAGATGCTCAAGCTTGAGCAGATACGAAGTGCTGGATATGAACGGATGGTTGAGCTCACTGAGATTGAGTTACAAAAGGCTATTCGAAAAAAGTTCGGCACCAAATAATTCAGGAATTAAAAAGTGTACACGACGACGTTGCCTTAGGGCGTGTGTGCGGATTATTTGGTGTCAGTCGACAGGCACATTATAAGTGGTTAAATCGATCTACGAAGCAAGCAGTTGACCACCGGCTTTTGAAGGAGCAGGTTCAGTCTATTCGCTCAAGACATCCACAAATGGGTGGCAAAAAACTATATGCTCTACTTCAATCGTTCAAGGAAGAGAATGCGATCAAGATGGGTCGAGACGCCTTTTATACCTTCCTTTTTGAGCATAAATTACTTTTGAGACGCCGTATACGACGAGCTCGTACTACGTTCTCGAATCACTGCTTTAAGATCTATGATAACTTAATAAAAGACCTCAAGCCAACACGACCCAATCAACTCTGGGTAAGTGATATTACATACTATAAAACGCCATCAGGATTCTTGTATATCTCTCTTATAACTGATGCGTATTCTCATAAAATTGTTGGTCATAATATAGCTGATAATTTACGAGCCGAACAAAGCATTCAAGCTCTTGACATGGCGCTTCGTGGTATTCAATCAGATCAAAAGACAAGTCAAAGTAATCAGCTGATTCACCAGTTGATTCACCACTCAGATCGAGGCATCCAATATTGCTCAAAATCATACACCGAGTTATTGAAGAAACGATCAGTCTCAATCAGCATGACTCAAAGTGGAGATCCACTTGAGAATCCTTTAGCAGAACGAATAAACGGTATTATTAAAAATGAGTACCTGAAATTCTATCCGATCAAAAATGTAAAGCAAGGCCGAATAGGTCTCAACAGAGCAGTCAAACTCTACAACACAGAACGACCACACTTAAGCTTAGGAATGAACACTCCTGAACATATCCACCAAAAACCGAAAACAAAAACGAAACAACTCTGGAAAACCTATTACAAATTACACCATAAACCCTCTGACCATGTACCTTAAAAAAACACTATTGTAAAGCAAAACACGAGAGATTGCATGTACATGCAATCTCTCGTGTGACAACCAATACTAGAACTATATTTATAACTGTAAACCCATAACAGGAGTAACTCCATTAACTGTCAACTTTTTTCAGGACGATACAGA
>JAHDHF010000093.1:7824-10838 GCA_020631455.1 Saprospiraceae bacterium | reverse complement strand
GCAAGGTCAAGATGATCGAGTGCATCATCTGCAAGCGTCGGCAGTTCGCCTTCCCATGTTTTGAAGACTTCGTTGTCATCTTCTGTCGATCCTGCTGGCACAGTTGCGTCTGGCTCGTTGGGCAGATCAAGAAGCAAGACTTCGAGAGCTGCTCTAGAGTCGCGCTGCTGCTGCTCAAGTGTTTCGATCTCAGCTTTGATGCTTGAGACGCGCGCTTTGGCAGCTTCTGCTTCATCGCGTTTGCCTTGTGCCATGAGCTGGCCGATCATCTTGCTCGACGAGTTGCGTTCCGCTAAGAGTTGATCAAGATTTGTCTGGATCGACTTTCTGCGATCATCTTCTTGGATGATGGCATCGAGTTGAGGCGTCGCATCAAAGCCGCGCTTTGACATATTGCTGATGACTTCCTCGTATTGATTGCGGATTCGCGTGAGCTGAAGCATTGTACTAGGATCTCTATTGAGTAGATAGAATAAATGAACAGTACAAAAGTCGAAAAAACTCACGGAGTATTTGTGCGAATTGCAGCAAAATGCTCAAAGCAAAGTCGAAAACTCGTTCTAGTGATTCGATCAGCCTTTATTTGGGGCTGCCCGCAGCAGAGCTGCGGTCGGGCTATCCGGCACTCTCTCCGAGTTCCATTCTGTCACTCGGAGTTCAAACAAGGCCTACTATCCCTCAGCCATTTTATTCATTTTTTCAGCTATTGATATCATTAATCGTGATATTGCGATATCACGATTAATGGCTCATCATATCTTACTTGGACAAGCGATGGGAAGGGGCGCTGAGTATACACGAAGCGCTCACGAACGCTAGTGAGTGATGAGCGAATAGCGAAACCCTGGATCAGCGCGGTGCTGCTGAGCGTAGCGAAGCAGCATGACCCATTATCATCATCCATTTGAGCGATGTGGATATCCAATAGTCAATGTCCTATTGATTCAGTACATTTGCACTGTCCTTAGGTACAATGTTTGTCATCAGTTTGATGATTTCTCTAGGGATGTTTTCCTTTATTCTCTTTATAAGTTGATTTTTACCAATCGTCATATTGACTGATTGCCGTTTTGCAAAAGCATTCTGCTTTGATTCATTCAAGCAAGACTTCTTCCCAATATATTTTTTTACTCTACTTACTGATTGCCTACTCAAACACATGTACGACATCAAACAACTCAGTAGCAAGCTCGTGCCAGAGCTTCGCGACATTGCCGAAAAACTTGGCCTCAAATCTTACAAAAGTCTCAACAAAAAAGATCTCATCTACAAGATCTTAGATCATCAAGCTGCAACAGGTGCTTCGCTCAAGGAAACAGCAGAAAAGCCAAAACGAGCAGAAAAGCCGAAGCCAGCAAAACGAAATGCTGGGGAAAAAGTAGAAGATAGACCGAATAGAAGCCGCTCTCGAAGACAAGAAGCTGTAGTAACTGATGCAGTAGAAGTCGCTGACGAAGCGCCAAGAGCGAAACGTAATCCTGAGCAAAGAGAAGAGCGTCGCGAGCGCAGACCGCGCAACCAACGCGACGAGCGCCGACCAAGACGTGAAAACGCTGCAAAAGCTGATCCAGCGGCCGCTCCAGTAGCACTCCTAGATGATGCTCCTGTGGTCAAAGAAAAAGATCAAACTGATGACAACCGTCGCCAGAAAAAAGACAATGGCCGCGATGAAAAGCGAGATGATCGCAGAGACGATAGAAGAAATAATAATCGTCGCGAGCGAATGCCACAAGATGACGAGCGCCGTAAGCGTCAAGAAGAACGCTACAAAGCATTTCAATTTGATCTTGATGGATTGATCGAGACAGTTGGTGTCGTTGAGCAAGAGAATAATCATGGGATGCTTCGTTCTCCTGATTTTAATTATTTACCATCGCCAGATGATGTCTACATCTCACCGCAGCAGCTCAAGCGTTACAGCTTGCGCACTGGAGATACAATCCGTGGTACAATCCGACCACCAAAAGATGGCGACAAGCACTATGCGCTTGTCGATGTAGCGAGTGTCAATGGCATCTCAGTTGAGAAAGCAAAGACGCGTGTACCTTTCGATTATCTCACTCCACTTTTTCCAGATGAGAAATTCACACTCACGGATTCGCCTAAGAATTTCTCGACTCGAATTATTGATCTATTCTCTCCGATTGGAAAAGGTCAGCGCGGCTTAATCGTCGCCCAACCAAAGACAGGAAAGACATTCTTATTGAAAGATGTCGCAAATTCGATCGTTAAAAATCACCCTGAGACATATCTCATCATCTTACTTATCGATGAGCGTCCTGAAGAGGTGACGGACATGAAGCGCAGCGTCAATGCAGAAGTCATTGCCTCTACATTTGATGAGCACGCATCTCGCCACGTCAAAGTCTCTGAACTCGCACTCCAGAAAGCAAAGCGCATGGTCGAGTGCGGACATGACGTCGTCATCTTGCTCGACTCGATCACACGTTTAGCACGAGCGCACAACACTGTCGCTCCAAGCAGCGGAAAGATTCTTTCTGGTGGTGTCGAAGCAAATGCGCTTCAAAAGCCGAAGAAATTCTTTGGTTCTGCTCGTAATATCGAAAACGGCGGCTCGCTCACAATTCTTGCAACGGCATTGATCGATACTGGATCGCGCATGGATGAAGTCATATTCGAAGAATTTAAAGGAACTGGTAATATGGAGCTGCAACTTGATCGCCAAGTAGCCAACAAGCGCATCTTCCCAGCGATAGACTTGACGCGCTCAAGCACGCGACGTGATGATTTGCTCCTTGATGATGCGATTCTCAAGCGCATGTTCATCTTGCGCAAGCACCTTGCAGACATGAAACCTGTCGAGGCAATGGAATTTTTACTTGCACAAATGCGAGGCACTTCAAGCAATGAAGAGTTTCTCGTGTCTATGAATCGCTAGACATTTTATTGAGCAATAAATAAACGAAAAGTCCTGCTGCGCAGGCAGCCAAAGCCCACATCCACCACGTGAATGTGGGCTTTTTTTGTTGTGGACTTCGCTCGATTTGAGCACG
>JAHDHF010000093.1:0-7724 GCA_020631455.1 Saprospiraceae bacterium | reverse complement strand
GATTTGAGCACGTACGAGCGCATCATTTTGATCAATGAGCGAATCAGCTACAACACCTGGATTTGCTTCGCGAAGTTGAAGTGTTTTTATTCGTCCATACGGATCGAGCGGCTCTACGCTGCCATCTTCTGAGCTTGCCGAAAGTGCATATGACCATGATGCTTCGATGATACCTTGCGTGTTTTTTAAGACAAGTTCATCTTGAGTGCTGCTGAGACCAAATGTCATATTGCCAAGTACTACTGCTTGGATATCAGGATATTCATCTCGAAATTGCAATGAGTCGCGAGTTAAAATCGCAAGCTCTCCAGGTTGAAGTATTGCAGCAGGCAGCGTCCATGTGTTCGCGTCATCAGACAGAGTCCAACCGCTCACATTAATGTTAGTGCTGCTCATATTCATTAGTTCTACCCAATCTCCGCTTTTTGATTTTGAGCATTGCCACTCAGTTATGATGAGTGATGATCGCTGAGCAGCTTTTGCTTCGGCTACAAAACTGCCTACTGGGGCAAAGACCGGCTCAAGAACGACATCTCCATTCGAAAAATCAACGACTCGTGTGGCAGAAGATTCATAGCCAGTTGAAGATTTCCAACCAACGAATAAAAAGCCATTTTGAGGCTTTGCTTCGATTATAGCTTTTTGCGAAGTGTAATACAAGCCATGAAACGGATCACTTGTTTTGATACGATCGTTAATGACAATCGTACCGCCTTGTCCAAGACGAATTTCTAGATCAGCAAAATCACCTAAGTCAAAAAACTCTTGTAAATGCAAGCGTACATAGCCTGGCCGCTTTTCTGCAAATGTCTGCATTACACCGATTTGTTTTTCCCAAGTTTTGAGACTTCGATTCCAGCGCGCAGAGTGCCGAGGCATTTCGGGTTCGAGACTTGAAACAAATCGTTCGATTTCTTTTTTCGTATGCCGTTCACTAAAACGACTATTTAAATAATCCGTAAATCGTAAAGCAAATTCTTCTCGAAAAGATTCATTCTCAAGCAACTTACGAAGTATGAGTGTACTCCAAGGTGGATTCGGCCAGGCAGGTCCATTTGCTTTTGTAAAAAACTGCATTGAATTATGACGATAGCTATTGCGATCATACATCCCAAAGCCAAAATCTGTATCATATAAAATCCAATGCCAACGCTGATCACCTCCTACTTTTGATGACCAAAATTTAATATTCCCTCCTGCATCACGATTGTCATAAAAAATCTGAGCAATTTGCAAATCCATAAAATTGGAAATGTTCATTCGAGCTTCCAATTCTTGATACGAAGCCGCATCACTAAAATCTTGTTGTTTGATCCAAGAAATAAATGAATCATATCGTTTTCGATTCCCAAAATTTGCGCTGCGCTGATGTTCTAATAAATCAATGCTATCCTTGTCGACATGCTGATAATGCGACGCGACATAATGCCGATTTAATTTTTCTCGGATATTATAGAGCCCAAAATATTGACCATTGATATATACAATACATGAGCGAAAAGCCTGCACATCTATATCAGTATCACGCATGAGATTCGTCATAAATCCATCGCGAAACATAGTGGCAGGATTATCACTTCCCGAATTGCGAAAGACTAAATGCTTATATTTTTTAAATGGACGATCAGGAAAAACAGCATGCTTAATTCGCTTTTGACCATAATTTCCACGTGCAGTCAGCGAAAATGATTTTTGAGGAAACGTGCGGCTCATGCCGCCAAAAATGCGAAAGCCATAAAAACCATCAAAGGCAGCTCGTCCATCAGTCTCAAAAAATTCAGCATTGACAACAAATTCTTTTCGTGTCCAATAATTTGCTCCAGTATGCGGAAATTCTTCTTCAGCACCAGGGCCTTTTTCAAAAATGCCAGACGATTTATCAAATAATACAGAAGGCGTAATTGATAGCGCCAAAATAGGCATTTGCGTCGTGTCGCCGATGATATATGTGCTCGTAAAAACTTGGCTCAACCCCTCTGGTGTAATTGCAACAGCGCGTACGCAAGTGCTTTTTTCTATCTCAAAAGCTTGAGTGAATTTAATAGATCGCTTGCTCGGTAAGTTGCCATCTATTGTATAATAAATATCGCCAGCAGAAGATTTTAAATCCAAGATAATCTTCGATTGATAAATGCCGCGTTCTACCGAAAAAGAAATTGTTTCAGCAGTGCGGTCATTTAATTGTGCTTGAAGTCCAAAACACAAAAAAAGCAAACAAACCAACAACAATAAATGGCGATACATCGTCACAAGATACTCAATACATATTTGTCTTGATTTATAAAATAATGGGCCATCCCGATACTGAGCGCTAGCTAAGTATCGGGTCGCTATGTTGCGTGGCTCGCTATTCGCTCGGCTGCTTCGTGCTGCGCACTCGCATCTGGCTGCACTACGTTTGCCACCACTACACAGCGCTTGTCCAAACACTTAAATTAATCTTTCTATCTATAAGATATATGAAGTTGTGATGTAATAATTAATTTTTAAATCACTACATGAGTTGTATACTTTTGGCTGAGGGATGGAAGGTGTTGTCTGAACTCCGAGTGACAGAATGGAACTCGGAGAGAGTGCCGGACAGCCCGACCGCGAGCTTGTGAGCGGGCAGCCCCAAATAATTTAAAAAGCGTACATTGTACTTTTAGTATTTTGAGAACTGTATTTCATAGTATTTTTGGTCGTTCGTTTCAATTACAAAAACGAGTCATACTCAATTTAATTCGCCGAATTGCGCACAGAAAAATCAAGCATAGGTTTTTATTTATTTATTCGCCGCCATATAGCGGCTCGACTTTATTGACACAATGTATAGCAAGCTCAAAGGCAGTCAGTGTCAATAATCCATACGGAACGATGGAAGGGCAGCGACTGCCAGAAGTTGAGCCGATTTTATTTACTCAGGCCAGATGGGATCCTGGTCGATCAATTCCTTGGACTCAAGTTCGTAATTATTGGGAAAGATATTGGCAGCCTGATAAACTTTTTTGTCTAGAAAAAAGCCCGCCAAATAGTCTCCATATTTCTGAAATTAAACATTGCTTTTCACCTCATTCTTCTATAATTCTAGTGCGGCATCCCTTTGCGATTTATGAAAGTCTGCTGCGTCGAGATTCGTTAAATCCTGAAATTGCAAGTAAGCGCATTCTTCTTATTTTTCGAAAGTTGTATGAAGAAGCTCAAAACGATGCGCTTGTTATTCGGTATGAAGATTTTGTGTCAAAGCCTCAGCTTGAGACTGATAGAATAAAGAAAACTTTTCCGTTACTAGGAGAATTACGAGTAAATCAATCAATGGTAGCTCATAATAGATTCGGCGATAAATCACTTAGAAATACCAATGAGATGAAATATACGAATCTTCAAGAAGATGAGCGAGACGCAATTAAGCAATTAATAGAAAATCACGCATCAGTATTTCAATTCTTCGAGTACACTTCTAGTCAAGAAAGTTTGTTATAAAGTAAGTCTTTCTATGTTTTATGTAAGTTGTGATTTAATGATTGAAAATCCGTATCATTGATTTGTGAATGAATATCAATTTATATCTGAGCGACTAGGACTTCGTACTTGGTACGAAGCTGATCTCAAACCTATGGCAGCTTTAAATGCTGATCCAGAAGTGATGCGATTTTTTCCTTCTACCCAGAGTGAAAAACAAACTCGTGAGTTAATGAATAAATGTAATGCTCAGTTTGACAAATACGGTCATTGTTATTTTGCTGTTGATCGATTAAGTGATAAAACGTTTATCGGTTTTATTGGTTTGGCTTACCAAGAATACGAAGCGCCATTTACACCTTGCGTTGATATCGGATGGCGACTTGCTAAGCAATTTTGGAATAATGGATATGCAACTGAAGGCGCACGGCGCTGTCTCGAGTATGGATTCGAAGTTCTTGAATTAGATACGATTTATTCGATTGCATCTGAAATAAATACTCCGTCAATAAATGTCATGAAAAAGATCGGCATGAACTATCAGTATCACTTTGATCATCCTGAGCTGACAGAAAGCGGAGGTTTGAACCCTTGTACACTTTATCAGATTTTAAGATAATTGATTATGGAAACGTACAATGAAGCGACCATTCGATTTTATGATGCGATTTACTCCAAAAATCGAACTGGCGTCGATGCTGCTTTTTATCTGAAAAACTATTTAAATTGTTCAGGAAAAATACTAGAAGTAGGAGTCGGAACTGGGCGGCACTTTTGTGAAGCACTTCATCAAGGAGCTGACATATACGGGATAGATGTCAGCGAAGGAATGCTCAATAAATTAAAAGCGAAACTAACTATTGAGCAGCAAGGGCGTGTCTCTGTGCAAGACGTTCGCTCATTCCAATTGGATCACCGATTTGATTTAATAACCGCGCCATTTCGAGTGTTTTCGCATTTGCATACGATTAACGACCAGCTTGCTGCATTAAATACTATTGCAGCTCATCTAAGTGATAAAGGACAATTTATTTTTGATCTGTATGTGCCAAATTTTAAGTTGCTCTATAAAGGCATGAATGAAGTATTGGATTTTGATGGTGTCGATGACGAGGGAAACCCCTTGCAACGTATAGTGAGCGCCAAGAATAATCCTGTATCACAGCTCAATGACATCACAATGAAGTATATCTACACCGAAGGTGGTCAATCGAAAACTGATGAATGGCACTTTCAAATGAGATATTACTTCCGAGCAGAATTAGAATTATTGGTAGCAGCTTCGAATCTCGAAATCGTGAATATGTATGGCGGCTTTGATCAGCAGGAACTTACCGAAGAGTCAAAAGAATTTGTAATCGTCTGTAAGCGCAAATAATTTTTGTTGATTTAAATACTCGAATTACTTAATTCAATATTCTAGTGCGCTTCGAGCCAATCTGCGCCTGTATCCATCCCGACAATAATCGGCACGTCGAGTTGTGGAAGAGCAGTTTTCATTAGCTTTCGCACTAGCGGTTCGACAATTTCTAATTCATTTTTTGGTACATCAAAAACCAATTCATCATGCACTTGCATAATCATTTTTGTATTGAGATTTTGATTTTTTAATTCTTTATAAATATTGATCATCGCGATTTTTATCATGTCAGCAGCTGTGCCTTGTATCGGCGTATTAATGGCATTGCGCTCAGCATGGCTGCGCATCATTCCATTACGCGAATTAATATCCGCTAAATACCGACGACGCCCAAGCAGTGTTTTAACAAAACCATCTTCGCGAGCTTTTGCAACTTGACGTTCCATATAGTTTTGAAGTCCGCTATACGTTTTTAAATATTGCTCGATGAGTTCTTTTGCTTCTGCGCGCGGTATGTCGAGCTGTTTGCTCAAATTCGTAGCACCTGCTCCATAGATAATAGAAAAATTAACTGTCTTGGCTGCACGGCGCTGATCAGGTGTCACATCTTCGAGTGCTACATTAAATACATTAGCAGCCGTCGCTTGATGAATATCTTGACCTTGCTTAAATGCCGCGAGCATTTTTTCGTCTTTACTTAAATCTGCAATTATGCGTAATTCAATTTGCGAATAATCCGCCGCTAACAAAATATGGTTTTCATCGCGAGGAATAAATGCTTGTCTAATTTTTCGACCAGCTTCAGTACGAATCGGAATATTCTGTAAGTTCGGATTATTGCTACTCAAGCGGCCAGTCGCGACAAGAGCTTGATTATAATTTGTGTGTACGCGACCAGATTCAGGATTAATTAATTTAGGCAGTGCATCAACGTACGTTCCTTTTAATTTAGACAAGGACCGATGTTCTAATATCTGTGATACAATTGCGTGGTTTTGAGCAAGCTCTGAGAGTTTTTCTTCATTGGTGCTGTATTGTCCAGTCTTCGTTTTTTTCCAGCGATATGGTATTTCGAGTTTATCAAAAAGAACCTCACCAATTTGCTTTGGCGATGCGATATTAAATTGGACGCCGGCAGCTTCGTAAATTGCTTTTTCAGCAGCTTTTATTTTTTCATCAAGTTCTTTGCTATAATTTGATAAAAAATCAGTGTCGATATTAACGCCTTCGTATTCCATATCCGCAAGGACTGGCACAAGTGGCAATTCGAGATCTGACATTAATTGTTTTAATTCATCCTCCTCTTGCAATTTAGGATTCAGCACTTCAAATAATTGAAGCGTCACATCAGCATCTTCGGCAGCATAATCCGTCACGCGCTTGACATCGATATCGCGCATCGAGAGCTGATGCTTGCCTTTTTTACCAATGAGTGTTTCAATAGAAAGCGGCTGATATCCGAGTAGCGTCTCCGACATATAATTCATATTATGTCGCAGCTCTGGCTCAAGTAAATAATGCGCCAACATCGTATCATAAATAGCGCCCTGCACATTGATACCGTAGCGACGCAATACGATCATATCGTATTTTATATTCTGCCCAATTTTAATAATAGGATCATGCTCAAGCAATGCTTTAAATGGAGCGATTAATTCCATAGCTGCTTGCTTATCAGTTGGCACAGGCACATAATATCCCGTTCCTTTTTTCATAGAAAAGGCAATGCCGACAAGCTCGCAGGTTGTCGCATCGACACTCGTCGTCTCCGTATCAAAACACACATACTTAGCAGCCGAAAGCTGCTTGACGAGCGCGTTTATTTCTTCGGGAGTCGTGACCGCTTTGTAGTCATGTTCGACATTCGTCATATTTTTTTCAGCGATACTAAAACTGCCTACACTTGGCTTTTGTGGAGGAGATTGAGCTGGCGCTACTGCCGCCGAACCAAACAATGACGCCTGCACACCTTGCGGCTGCTCGTTAGCTGACGCGCCGAGCACTGTTCGCGCTATGCCTCTAAATTCAAGCTCCCTGAAAAGTTCTTCCAATTTTTCGCGATTAGGTTCTTCGACGCGGAGATCCTTTTCAACAAAATCAATCGGTGCATCCGTGCTAATCGTCGCTAAGACACGGCTCATGCGCGCTTGCTCCACATTGTCACGTACGCGCTCTTGCTGCTTGCCTTTGAGCTGATCGACATTGGCGATCACGCCTTCGAGCGAATCAAATTGAGCAAGCAGCTTCTGCGCTGTCTTCGGACCAATTCCAGGTATTCCAGGTATATTATCGCTGCTATCGCCCATCATCCCGAGCATATCGATGACCTGCTCCGGCTCATTGATTCCAAATTTCTCGCGCACTTCATCTTCACCCAGCACATCGATGCCATTTCCACGCGACGCAGGCTTGTACATATAGATATTTGGCGAGACGAGCTGCGCATAATCCTTATCAGGCGTCATCATATAAACCGTGTAGCCTTCCTTTTCTGCCTTCTTCGCGATCGTGCCCACAACATCATCCGCTTCGTAGCCTTCTGCACTTAAAATCGGCAGATTAAATGCCTCGATAATTTGCTTGATATACGGAATCGCGCCTGTGATTGCCTCTGGCTGCTCATCGCGATTCGCCTTGTAAGGCTCATACATTTTATGTCTGAATGTCTTGCCTGGTAGGTCAAATGCCACACCGATATGCGACGGCTTCTGCTTGTCGATTACCTCCCAAAGCGAGCGCGTAAAACCCGATATCGCGCCAGTATCCAATCCTTTCGAATTAATCAGCGGACGCGAGATAAACGCAAAATGCGCACGATAAATCAATGCAAATGCATCAAGCAAGAAGAGTACTTTTTTCTGATTGTCAGCAGCCATAAGTCAATAGTCTAGCGAAGCACAAAGTACAGCATCACGCACAGAAT
>JAHDHF010000256.1 GCA_020631455.1 Saprospiraceae bacterium | reverse complement strand
GATTTTTTATTTAAGGGCAGCCCAAAAATTATCCAACTTTAATCAATTGTATCAATTTTGAGCATATTTGTTCGTTTGCGCGCGCGGAGTGGCATCGATCCTGTATTGATGACGACGTCACCAGTGCTGACAAAATTTCGCTCCTTGAGATAATCTTGTACATCTGAGATTGTATCATCTGTACTGCTGAATTTATCATAATAAAATCCGCGTATTCCCCAGACGAGATTGAGCGTGGCGAGGATATTTGGTTGATCGCTGAAGATATAGACTCGACATTTTGGGCGGAAACTCGACACCAAAAAGCCTGTATAGCCAGACTTGGTCATCCCGATGATGGCTTGTGCGTCAGTGCGCTGAGCGGCTTGTACTGCAAGGCGACAAACAGAATCACTGATCGGAGTCGGTGAGCCAGGATGCACATCATTATTGGCGTAGTAGATGTCGCCTTTTGCTTCGACTTCAGCTACGATGCGCTGCATCGCTTCGACGACCAATACTGGATGACGCCCGACGCTCGTCTCACCGCTGAGCATGACGGCATCAGTACCATCGAGGACAGCATTCGCTACGTCAGTGATTTCAGCACGAGTTGGGCTTGGATTTTCGATCATGCTATCCATGAGCTGAGTCGCTACGATGACTGGCCGTGCCATCTCACGTGATTTTCTGACGATTTCTTTTTGCACGAGTGGCAGCTGCTCCATCGGTACTTCGACACCGAGATCTCCACGCGCCACCATAATTGCATCTGATGCTTCGATGATCGCGTCTAGATCTTGTAGCGCTTCAGGTTTTTCAATTTTCGCGATCACTTTGGCGCGATGATCTGCAGCTTTGATGATCTGTTTAATCTCGATGATGTCTTGCGCACTACGCACAAATGAAAGTGCAATCCAATTGATCGGTTGCTTGAGCATGAAGTCAAGATCTCGACGATCTTTTTCAGTCAATGAAGGCAACGAGATATTCGTCTGTGGCAGATTGACACCTTTGTTACTTTTCAAAATTCCGCCATAGAGAACTTCGAGTTTGACAGTGCTTTCGCCATCTGTTTCGAGTACTTTGAGCTGCAATTTTCCATCGTCGATGAGCACAATTTCGCCTGGAGTGACATCTTGAGCAAACGACTCATAGCTCATGTAAATGCCGCCTTCTTTTGTCCCAAGCTGCTCAGTATTTGTAAAGGTAAGCACATCGCCTTCAGCGATTTCGATGCCTTCGTTTTCTATCTTTCCGACACGGAGTTTTGGACCTTGCAGGTCACCAAGGATGCCTAGATGAGATTTATATTTATTGTTGATGTACGTAATGCGGTCAATCACCTTAGCGTGCTGTTCTTGAGTGCCGTGCGAAAAATTAAGCCGGAATACGTCAACACCAGCTTGCGCCAAGCTGAGTAGCATCTCATACGATTCGCTTGCAGGACCGACAGTTGCTACAATTTTGGTTTTCTGAAATGTACTAATCTCTTGAGGCATAATCGATGGTTTGATCTTTTGCAAGGTACAATCTTCTGAGGTTCAAGGTTTCAATTACCAGATTCTGAATAAAATGTTTGTGGGTCATGCTGCTCATGATTATTCGCAGCACCGCGCTGTTCCAGGGTTTCGCTGTTCGCTCATCATGCCGATGCTCGGCATGAGCGCTGCATTTCATTTCGCGCCCCTTCCCATCGCTTGCCCATCTCAGCAGCGTAAAAAGCTACTGATAAATAATGCTTGTTCCGCACATTTTACAGTA
>JAHDHF010000255.1 GCA_020631455.1 Saprospiraceae bacterium | reverse complement strand
CTAGCCAAACTAGTTCATTAGCTGCCAAAGCCCAGCTAATAAACTGAAGCCAATTCAATTGACCATCGTCTGAATCTACCAACTGCTGCTTGAAAAAAAGCGCATTGAGTGACGTATTTTTCTTAGCAAGACTTTGTAAATAGTTGGCGTACTCCTCAAAAAATGGATCAGCATCGCCCATTTGCCCAACAGTTAGCAAGAAGACTTCGCGCCAATTGTCTTGCTGCGCATAATTACGAATCAACTGCCCTTCCTGACGCTTATCTACCGTGTAATATGCTACAAAATACTCTTGAAAGGTCAGATGTGAGAAAGACCAAATACCGCTTGCCCGCTCAACCAGCAACCCATGTTGTAAGGCAATGGATCTCAAAACGACTTCTGCGTCCAAATCATCTGGCGTATTCGGTAATCGACTGAAGAATTCTTCAATGAGTTGCTTCAACTTACGGGTGCGGACAAACAACTTACCGTCTTGAAAAGTAGTAGCAGCTATATACGCTAACAACTGTTTCTTACGCGTTGGGCTTAAGATCTTATAAGGCCGATCCCGATGAATGCCGTTCGCATTATTCCATTTTTTCAACAGCGCATCTAAGGCTTCTTCATAGATTAGCCAACGTTCGGCTGGAATACCACCTGTTTCTTCGAAATTTAGGCATAAGAGCGATAACAACAACGGCTGTCTTGTAAGTTCTAAAACGCCCTTGTTCTCTTCATCGTCTAGTGCGTCAAAAAATGACTGTTCCAGCTTTGGTTGATCAGCAAACCAGCGGTGTGCGTACTGCTGCATTTGGCTTTTGGTGAAGTCTGCCATCTCAACATAACGAAATTTATGAAAATCATATTGTGTTGCTGCCACACGACACGTAATTACAAATTGGTTCTCACCATATTGATTGACAAAGTCCCGAATTTCTTGAATACGATTACTGCGATGGTCATTCGCTTCAGGGATTTCATCTAGACCATCAAAGACAACTAATGCTTCTCCATCTTCCAAAACAGCCTCAATAAACGGGTCTGCATCTGAGAAACCGCAAATCTTAAACTGCTTTGCAATGTATTGCATTAGCGACTGTTTACCTAAGTCTCGCAGTACAACCATGATTGGAATAGATGGCAATACAGCGTTGCCCTTAGCGGCTTCAATCACTAGCCATTTCGCAAATGTTGTTTTACCTGCTCCCGGTTTGCCAAGAATAAATAATTTATCGTTAGCCTTTAGAACATCAATCCCTTTTTCGCGTTTCTGCCCTGACTTGTGCTGCCTTGCTTGGAAATCGTTCTCCAAATTTTCTGCAAGATACTTGCTGCGCTCTGCTGCTCGCGGAAGAATGTGAACATCTGTAAAGAGGTTGTCAAGCGCCATCGGCTTGCTCCCACCAATGACATGCATGTATCCATAAAGGACTTGAATACGCTCCATATACCGCCACTTGGCATAGAGCGCTTCAATCTTCTGTTTGGGACCATCAATAGCAAATTTCTTTCCCCATGCAGCGGCATTTTTAGTAGCCGACGTAATGAGGCTTGTTGTCACCCCAATCATGATTTTTTCCCAAGGATCATTTGTTGTAGTCATAGGAGTACTTTAGTCAAGCGGTCTAGTTTTAGCAAGCCGCATTGAAGCAAAAGGTGTGTATAGGAAAGGAATCAAAAAAGCCAGACACGCGTCTGGCTTTTCAACAGTTCTATTTAATTCTCCGCCCTGCTGTAATCATTGTAAGTGTCTGATTAAAACTCAGTCTTTCAGGTACTGATTGA
>JAHDHF010000254.1:463-1779 GCA_020631455.1 Saprospiraceae bacterium | reverse complement strand
GCTACTTTGACAAGCTTGGATTCAAGACGGCTGTTCTTGGATTGAGTGGCGGTATCGACTCAGCCGTCACGGCTGCTCTTGCAGCTGAAGCGCTAGGAGGCGAAAATGTCGTCGGCTTGCTCATGCCATCACAATACAGCAGCGATCATTCGGTCAGTGATGCGCAGCAGCTTGCGGATAATTACGGAATGAAGTCGTTTACATTGCCGATCAAGTCCATTTATGACAGCTTTATGGAGCGACTCGAGCAGCCGTTTGAAGGCACAAAAGCCAACGTCACCGAAGAGAATATTCAAGCACGCGTGCGCGGTACATTGAATATGGCATTCAGCAATAAGTTTGGCAATATTCTCCTCAATACAACGAATAAATCCGAGATGGCTGTCGGCTACGGGACGCTCTACGGCGACCTTGCTGGCGGCTTGAGCGTGCTGGCAGATGTCTACAAAACGGATGTATACCTCCTCGCGGAATACATCAATCGCGACTCAGAGAAAATACCTGTCAATAGCATCACCAAGCCGCCAAGTGCAGAGCTGCGACCCGATCAAAAAGACAGCGACAGCCTACCGCCCTACGATGTGCTTGACGCAGTCTTGTATCAATACATCGAATGCCGTAAAGGTCCGCGCGAGATTATCGCAATGGGATTTGACGAAGCAATTGTCAAGCGCGCGCTCATGCTTGTCAATCGAAATGAATTTAAGCGGCACCAAACAGCTCCCGTGCTCCGCGTCTCCGACAAAGCCTTTGGGATGGGACGACGTATGCCGATCGTCGGCCGCTATTTGAGCTAAGCTCTACAAGTAGCCGATACCGATCAAGTATTCGGCAAGCTGCCCGACATGATCGACATGTTCTGTCAAGTCATGCTTGAATTCTCGATCATCACGAGTTGTCTTGATGACGAATTTTTCACTCATCAGCTCATCATTTTCTGCCACAGCGAGTAATACTCCCGACGTCGCATGATAAAATCGAATGACGTTTCTGAGGCCGCTGCCTTTATTGACACTTTTTGACTTGTAGCTTGCTACTTCGATACGATCTTGCTTGACTTTTCCATTCATCGTAAAGATTAAAGCATCGCGATCACGAATGACAGGCTGATAAAGTGGGTTGTTTTCACCAGAGCCTTTTGTCGTTATTTCATTGTTGACAGTGATGTTCGTCGCTCCGTTGATAGCAGCCGCTTGCTTTTCGAGCTTGTCAGCGACAGTCGGAGGATACGCTTTTACAAAATCGATAAGTGCCGTTGAGTTGATCGCGCCACCATCTATGACATTGTATTCGTAGATGTTTCCGATGATTTTTTT
>JAHDHF010000254.1:0-453 GCA_020631455.1 Saprospiraceae bacterium | reverse complement strand
AATTGGTTTGAGCGACATGACTTGCACTTGAGCCTGCTCATCGTAGCCTATAAAATTGATCGTGTAGTAGATGAAGTCACCTTCGTCTCCGTTTGTGCTTATGACCGTTGGTTTTGCATGTACGATCATTTCGCCGCCTTCAGAGTAGAGCTTCATGTCCTTGACGATAGCGCCTTTCGTCTTGATATTACAATAGTACATGCCATCTACTGTGACCCTTCCTTTTTTGATTTTGACAGATTGGGCTTGAGTCGCTACAGTCAAACACATTCCAAGTACAAGCAGAATACAAACACGCATAGATTTCGATTTATACCTCAAAATACAGCAAAAATAATTTGGGGCTGTCCTTCACGCATTACATGCGTTCAGGTCGGGCTATTTCGGCAGCTCGCTATTCGCTCGGCTGCTCGTGCTTTGCGCACTCGCATCTGCTACGCACTGCCTACTATC
>JAHDHF010000092.1 GCA_020631455.1 Saprospiraceae bacterium | reverse complement strand
GCTGCTGATGGCCCACAATAATTAAACATTATTTAAGCAGTCTGCTTGACTGGAATTTGTAGAATCTCTCTCGCCTCTGCGATGCTTGCTACTTGGCCACCCATGAGATGCACGAGATTGACACCTGCTTCGACGCACGCGCCATTGCCTTTGGCGATTGAGCCGTCAGGCATGTAGAGATTGTCTTCGAGGCCGACGCGGATATTGCCACCAAGGGAAATCGCTGCTCCGATCATGCGCCATTGCTTGCGGCCGATGCCGATGACTTGCCAGTGCGAGCCTTGTGGCACTTGATGCGATTGGTGAACGAGATTTTCGGTCGTGGCCGGGATGCCGCCGAGTACGCCCATGATAAAACTGAACTGCAACGGCGCTTCGATCAAGCCGAGATCGAGCATCGGCTTGACATTATTAATATGTCCAACGTCGAAGCATTCCATCTCTGGTCGCGTGCCCGATGCTTTCATGCGCTCCATAAAAAATCCGATGTCTTTAAATGGATTTTCGAAAACGTGATCGTGATAGAATTTCTTGTGCTTGGGCGAGTAGATCGCATAATTCATGCTGCCCATATTGAGGGCAGCCATGTCTGGCTTGAGCGCATCACAATGATGAATGCGTGTCTCACGATCAATACCGATTGCGCCAGTCGAATAATTGATAATCACATCGCCGCACAATGATTTGACTGCTTCGTCGATCTTGCGATACGACTCAATATCATAGGCTGGACTTCCGTCATCATTGCGCGCATGAATGTGCAGGATGCTCGCGCCTGCATCGACTGCGCGCTTGCCATCTTCAGCAATTTCTTGCGCTGTGTACGGAATGTATTCAGATTGCTTGCGTGTCGCGAGGACACCTGTCAAAGCAGCAGTTACAATTGTCTTGGCCATGAGTCGTGATTATGAGCTGCGAAGATACTTGTCAGCAAGCAGCTTCTTTTGGCTCAATTAAAGCCTAAACTCATGCTAGCTTTCTTCGATGATATCGGCGTCGTCGATGATCTCATTGCCGTCACCATCAGCATCTTCAAAACCGTAGGCTGTTCCTTCGCTTGTTTTTTTCTTAGCGTCTTTATCGATGATGATTTTCATATCATCTTTTTCGATGATCTCTTTGCCCATATTGCGGACATCATCATATCGGCCTTCTGCAAATGCCGAGGCTTTGTCAAAAAAGCTGCCTTTGTCTTTGAGCATCGAAGGCTCATCTTTGACTTTCTCGTAATTGTGCCGCTTGTCGCGGACATCATCAAATGGATCGCCTTTGGCCTTGACATAAGCATCCATATCATCGATGTATTTCTGGACTTTGCCAAAGAGTTCTTCGCCAGCGTCTTTTGCTTTGAGCAACAAGTCTTGCGCCGCAGCAGTCAATTTATTGGCGCCGTCGATAGTCTCATCAGCAGCTTGGTTGATATAGTTTTCGAGGCTTTCTTTGATTTGCTCTGCTTGAGTTGGGCCAGCGGCAGCAGCTTCTTTCGCTTTGCGGTCGGCGTTCATTTCATTGACGAGCAGCTCAATATCTTCTCTAAGCGTGTCTAAATCGTCTTTTTCTTCAGCCATTATTTTTCGAATTTTGAATTGAGTAAGCAAGGTACTACACTGCTTACGATCTTTTGACGTCAGAAATTAGAAAAGGGGCCATCCCTCGCGCTGCACTTCGTTTTGCGCTTCGGGTCGCTATGCTTCGTGGCTCGCTATTCGCTCGGCCTCAGCGCACTGCTATCGCAGTTTCTGAGTCTTCGGCTACGCCTCACCACTTCGCAGCGCTTGTCCTCCTCATTGTGTGGCAGCTGTTGGCTGAGGGATAGTAGGTGTTGTTTGAACGAGCGTAGCGCGAGAGTGCCGGCCCCCGACTACTCAGGGTTGTAGCCAGACCACGAGCATGCGAGTGGACAGCCTCAATTTATTTATTCAGTACGCATCTAAATACTCGTCTAGATTTCTATTAAACTTGCTCGAAATAAAACTGCCGTTGTATAAAATTTGACGATCGGCACTTAAAATAATTATTGTCGGATAATTTTCGATAAGTAAGTCATCAAGAGCTGCTTGATCATCGACGCTCCCATAGGTTGAAAACTTGAGTTTTGGTTGGATTGGTTTGAGAGCAGCATCTTCGCCATCGATCCAATTAACTCCAATAAACTGAAAGATATCGTTGTATTTATCTGCGAGTTGATTGATCTCAGGAATGGCTTCTTTGCATGGCGGGCAATCATTAAAATAAACAAATAAGACGGTCGGTTTTGTCGTGAGTTTTTCTAAGAAAAACTTGTTTCCATTATTATCTTTTAATGGGATGCTTGGAAAGCCATCACCGAATTTAAAATTGCTATGACCGCGATGATTTGGAAAATAGGTAATTTTTTCCACTACCAATTCATTGTCTATGTACTGTCGATCAAAAACATCCGTAGCTGTAAACTGATCTGCTATTTCATATTGCCAAGTCGTTATCGTTGTATCACCATTGACATATTGTGTCACGACTTTACGTTCTGGTAAACTTGATTCAGGATTAATATAAACGACTTCATGCGAAAATTGATTTCGCTTATAAAAAGCTGAATGTTTTTTGGCTTTAGTAAATGAATCGCGATAAACATAGGTCGACATTGAGTCAAGTCCGTGCGCCATAAATTCTAATCCTACTCGTTCAAAAATTCGTAAAGCATTGTCGCGCATTTCTGGCGAGTCGCCTACTTGTTTAAAGCCTGACTTGACTGAATCCGCATTTAACTTATCACGAAAGGCATAACTGTACTCAGTTGAGCTGACATAATACTGCACGTAATTGTTATTTCGCATAGGCGTATTAATGAGATAAACATACCCATTTTGGCTTCTTGGATTCAATGCTGCAAATACTTCATATTCTTCATCTTTATTTAAAATGTTTTGAGTTGACACAACCTGCTTTGACACGATTATATGCACTTGATCTACTGGTTTTGAATCACTTAAAGTGTCTTGCTCTATCGAACATCCAAAACAAAACCCTAGAAAAAAGAGAAGCGTAATTATATACCATTTCATATTTCGAATATAGTCATTTCTAGAAAATCAACCCTTTTAGCTTTACTGTGTTTTACTTGTATGAAAACAGTTTTAATTACTGGTGGCTCTGGTCTTGTTGGTACTCGACTCAGTAAAATATTATCCGATAGTGGCTATCGAGTTACTCATTTGAGCAGATCGAAAAAGCCAAATTCAGAATTCAAAACGTATCAGTGGAATATAGAGAATCAAACGATAGATCAGGAAGCTATTTCTACTGCTGATACAATCATACATTTAGCTGGTGCAGGAATAGTCGATAAGCGCTGGACTGATAAACGAAAACAACTTATCATTTCAAGTCGGACGAAATCGACTCAGCTTTTACAGAATTCTTTATTAAGTATTCCGAATTCGGTTAAATCATTTATTTCTGCATCTGCAATCGGATTTTATGGTAATCGACCAAATGAAATTGTGAATGAAGACTCTGATGCTGGCTCTGGCTTTTTAAGTGAGTCGTGTATCGCGTGGGAAAAATCTGTAAAAGAATTGTCTACTGCCACCCAATTGCGAACTGTTAAAATTAGAATTGGAATTGTGCTTAGCACTCAAGGTGGTGCACTCGGAAAAATGTTGCCTTCATATTCTATTCGAGTCGGATCATATTTTGGAAATGGAAGTGGAATGTATTCTTGGATTCATATTGATGATCTTTGTAGAATATTTATTTACGCACTAGAAAACAATACTTTATCAGGCATTTATAATGGTGTCGCGCCACATCCCGTTTCGAATAAAACATTCGCTCAATCAATTGCAAATGCAAAGGGTATTTCTGCTGCTATTTTACCAGCACCCGTTTTAGGAATTAAGCTAGCAATGGGCGAAATGTCACATGTCGTATTAGACAGTGTACATGCTTCAAGCGAAAAACTAGCAGAAACAGGCTTCACTTGGAATCACCCAAAATTAATTCCAGCGCTTCAAGATTTATTTCTGCATTCGAAATAAAAAAGCCGCTTCATAAGAAGCGGCTTTTTTTAAGACTACAGGTACCTTGTTTTAAAACAAGTTCTTTAAAGAATGAATCACATCGAAAAATAATGATTCGACATTGCGTGTTTCAACAATATTCATTCCTGAGTTATTAAGAGAGTAGCTATATAAATCATAGCAACAGAAATCATAGTCACCAGCAGTGCCGCCTTTACGATTGGAAGTCAAAAATCCAGTTGCATCGTCTGTAGGGCGGAAATAGTAATCATCTGCATGAGAATTGATTGGCATCCCCATAATGCGAGCCATATAGAACCAAGCCCTTTGGCACCCCTGTGTTTGATAAACATCAAATCCACCAATTCCTTCTGGGCGATCAGATGAGAAATGGAGCATTTTGTCTCCACTGTAATCAGGGGTAACTTCATTGTAATCAGAATTGATACGACCACCAAGATTGACAGCATTTGACCATTCACCGTTTGTCATAAGTGTGCTATACCATATATCAAGCTCACCATACCCTCCTGGGCGATCAGAAACGTAATACAATACACTTCTGCCTCCTTTTAGTGTAACTACTTCTGGGTGCTTAGCAGATGTACCTTTTTTATTAACTCCTGGTCCTAGCATACGGCCATCGCTTAACGAACCATCAGCACTTACTTGAGAAACGAATATTTTGCATTCATCTCCATTGGCATTACAGCGGCTATAAAAGACTTCACTACCATCTGCACTGGCTGTAAATCCTTCAAATCGCGCATTACGAGTAGAGAATGCTCCACCTACATCAGTAACAGAACCATCAGCATTCAATCTTCTTAAGATTGTACCTGCGTCACTACTTTGAACGAAATAAAGAATATTGTTATTAGACAAAAACATCGGGCTTAATTCATCATCAGATGTATTTATACCAGAACCCAAGTTATTGACTCGCCCAACTTTGCTGCTCATATCAAGCTCTACAGCTTTACTGACACCAGATATTTGTCTTGCGATTGAATTATACCAAACGGAACCTTCTTCTTCTTTTTCGATTGCTTTCTCAAAGTACTTAAGGGCAGTTTGATAGTCTCCTACATTCTTTAGTGACTGACCGTAATAGTAATTGACGTCTGGAAACCGATCATCTTTATCTTTTACTTTTCCGAAAGCAGCTGTTGCAGTAGAATAATCTTTTAAACTAAGTGCTGAACGACCTAACCGATAAGAGTAGAGCGGATTTCGAGGTCTTTTCTCACTCAAATATTGATAATAGGCAAAAGACTCAGTCATGTTACCGTTTTCAAAATTTGAAGCGGCTTTTGCTTTTGCTTTACGCATAGACATTTTACCTAATGTGCGAGTATCAGGTATTGTTTGGGCATTAAGTTGACCAAATAGAGCAAATGCAACTAGGCAAAATAATAATCTGAAGATCATTCGAATTGTGTTAGTGGGTGACATGGGGCGATAAGATCACAAAATAGGAGTATTTCGCGAATAAAACATTACCCTGATTCATTCAGAATATGAGAAACCTCAAAAAATTGAATCTACTTTTTGATTAGGTTCCACGTTTTGGGAATGTGAGATGACTGCAATACTATTTTATACATTCCAGGCAACCAGTTTTCGCAGTTAAATTGAACGAGCTGAGTTTGATCATTCAAATCAACAATACGAGATTCAATTTTTTGTCCGAGTATATCAAATACCTCGATTTGAGCAGAATGCGAAACAGTAGATTCTACACTAAGCTTAAACGTTGATTGAGCAGGATTTGGAAAAATTGTTCCTACAATCAATTCATCTAGTTCGACTGATCTAATCTCGCTATAGCTAAAGCTGCCATTAAAATCGACTTGTTTGATTCTGTAGTAATTCGAGCCACTCAAAGGCGTCTGATCTGTAAACGAATACTGATTGACTTCTTGAGTCGTGCCTGCACCATTAATTTGCTCTAGAGTTTGGAAGTCAAAACCATCTTGCGAGCGCTGGATTTCAAAAAAATCATTGTTTATCTCAGCTTGAGTTTCCCATTTGAGCAAAACGCTAAGCCCAAGGACTTCTGCTTCAAATTGTGATAACTCAATTGGTAATGGTACTGATGTACTGCCTTCATAACCGATATCGCCTGATCCAGATCCGCCATTACCATTGGCAGCATTAGCAGCAAAATCAAATGTAACAGATGCCGGAGCGCCTGTAGCAGGAGCCACCCAGTCAAAAGTCCAAGTCGCCATCCCTCCACTTGCTACTTGGGGCGATGTATGCGTCAAACGATTTGTACCACTTATGTTTTGTGTACCTGCTGATGGTGTAAACGTACCTGTGCTTGCTTGTATTGAAAAGCCTCCAACCACAAAAGTCGGGTCTGTCAATTTTATAGTGAGTGGATACGTGACACCAGGTACGTATTCTGCTGGAGCTCCGAGCAATTGAACAGACCCCGCTGGGTTTTCTGGACTATTGTGGCAGCCACTACAATTGGTAGATGAAACTCCACCAGAAAATGAAACATGAACTTGAGTTAATGCAATAATTGCAATTGAGCCAAGAATAGATAGAATGCGTAAACCAAAGGACTTCATAAGCTAAATAAAGAGGTTATCTGATAACTTACAATAACGTGACATTCGATGAATTGTTTAGCTTTTTTAGTATGAAATTACAAATTCGTCAATGTACGCCCGAGCCAAGGGATGACATTGGCTAAGCGTAAAAGCGAACGTAACAACCAGGGCTTCACAATTTGCTTTCGTCCAGTCTGCACTGCTTTTACGACTGCTTGGGCTGCTTGAGCCTCTGAAAGTGTTGGGAGCATCTTGTCGAGTTTTGGCAAGCGAGTTTCTGCGCCTCGATTTGCCTCAAAGTACGTGGAATCAACATGACCGAGAATAACTTCACTAACCTTGATCTTTGTATTCATCAAGTCAGCTCTTAGGGACGCAATGAATCCGCGTAAAGCCCAACGCGATGCTGCATAGCCAGTCGCTCCCTTCCAAGGTGCTCGAGATACTGGCGACTGCAAAAAGACAAGATGGCCAGATTGATACGAATGAAAGCTTGGCAAAAAAACAGACGTCACAACAAAAGCTGCCAAATACGGAAGTGCAATCATCTGCTGCAATTCTGCTGGATTTGTATCTTCAGTGTAGAGCCAGCGGCCTGCTCCTGCTGAATGAATGATAACATCTGGCGTTCCTATTGATTGATGAATCTCTTGGCAGATTTGCTTAGCTAAATCAAGATCGGATAAATCAACTGGATAAACGTGTGTAGTAGAGCCCGCCGCCTCGCAAGCTGAAGCGACTTCAAGCAATTTTGATTGTGTGCGTGCCAGTAAAATCAACTCACAATTATAACTGGCAAGCTGGCGAGCTGTCTCTGCTCCAATTCCTGCTGATGCTCCTGTGATTAAAATTCGTTTGCCTTTGAGATTCATGCTGCTCAAGGTACACTATGAGATGGACAAGCGCTGCGAAGTGGTGCGAAGCAGACGCCGAAATAACATGTAGGCGGCCGAGCGATCAGCGAGCCACGAAGCATAGCGACAGCAGCCTCGATTTCTCATGTAGAAATCAAGGCTGCTGATGGCCCACAATAATTCTCAACTGCTTATTTGCCTGCGCGCATAGCCGCAAGCATGTCCCACATCTCGTCTGTCACGGCGCTGAAGCCAGTAAACTGACCTGCACCAAACAACCATTCGCCGCCGTCTATCGTGACGACTTCGCCATTGACATATGCGCTGAAGTCAGAAACCAAGTACGCACAAAGGTTGGAAAGTTCTTGATGTTCGCCGTTGCGCTTGACAGGGATGCGATTGGCTGGATCAAATTTTTCTTTGAGGTCGCCCGGCAGCAATCGATCCCAAGCGCCTTTGGTCGGGAATGGCCCAGGCGCGACGGCATTGAGTCGAATGCCGTACTTGTGTCCCCATTCAGCGGCAAGGCTGCGTGTCATCGCAAGGACGCCTGACTTTGCACAAGCAGATGGTACGACGTAGCCGCTGCCCGTCCACGCATAAGTCGTGACAACGCTCAAAACTGAGCCTTTGTGCTTGTCAGCAATCCAACGCTTGCCAAGAGCAAGTGTGTAATTGACCGAACCCATCAGCACAATACCAATCACAGAATTAAATGCATTGGCTGAAAGTCGTTCGGTCGGGCTCACAAAATTGCCCGCCGCATTATTGACAAGCACATCGACTTGTCCAAATTTGTCATACGCCGTTTGAATCACGCGCTCGACGTCTTCGTAATTGCGGACATCGCCGCTAATCGCGAGGACTTCGTTGCCTGTTGCTTCGGTGATTTCGGCAGCAGTCGCATCAAGCACTTCTTGCCGACGTGATGTGATCACGAGCTTGGCTCCTAGCTCACTGAAGTATTGGCACATTGACTTGCCGAGGCCTGTGCCGCCGCCAGTCACTAAAATTACTTTGCCTTCGAGTGCGCCATCGCGCAGCATTCCTTGTGTGTATGTATTGCTCATATGACAAAGTAAGTCGATACGAGCCGCTTTGTTGAAATTCTATTTCTTTTTTTTGATTTTGGGGCCATCCGCTCCTCGCATGCTCGTCGCGGTCGCTATGCTTCGTGGCTCGCTATTCGCTCGGCTGCCTGCGGCATCTGCTCACTTCGTTCGCACCACTGCGCAGCGCTTGTCCAAATGGAGGCTTCTTAATTATTAGAGGATTACATTTGTTCTCCTTACTTGTATTTTATTTCTGATGAAAATTATTGCAAAAACATCACACGGATTAGAAGACGTTTTAGTTGAAGAACTCAAGCAGCTCGGTGTTACTGAATTTGATAAAGCGAAACGAGCTGTTTTTTTTGAAGGAAATCAAAAGACTTTATACAAAGCAAACTTGTGGCTGCGTACAGCCAATAGAATACTTGTACCAATCAAGACATTCAAAATTAATAATGCCTCTGATCTGTATTATGAAGTAAAACAGATCGCATGGGAAAAGATTTTTGATCTTGACCAGACATTCTCGATTGATCCGACTGTCTTTTCTAAGCTCTTTAATCATACAAACTTTGCTGCACTCAAAACAAAAGATGCAATAGTAGATCGCTTCAGAGAGAAATTTGAAAAAAGACCAAATGTGAGTAGACACTCACCTGACATCAAAATAAATCTCTACATCGGAAACGATAATGCGTGTACAATTAGTTTGGATAGCTCAGGAGATCCGCTTTTCAAACGAGGCTACAGAGCAAGTACAAGCCAAGCTCCAATTAAAGAAGATCTGGCTGCTGGAATGATCTTACTCAGTGGCTGGGACAAGCAATCAAACTTTGTTGATTTATTCTGTGGATCGGGTACGATACTCATCGAGGCTGCTATGATCGCTCATAACATTCCGCCAAATATCAATAGAACAGAATTTGGCTTTATGAATTGGAATGATTATGATGAATCTCTTTTTAAGAATATAAAAGATGCTGCTTCTAATCAAAGAATTGATTTTAATTCCAAAATTATTGGGATAGATATTGACGCGAGAGTGCTTGGCATGGCGCGTGCCAATATCCGTGCAGCAGGTTTATCTGAAATGATTAAGCTGCGCAAAAAAGATTTCAAAGATTTTGAAGCACCAACATCACCAGGTATTATCGTTTGTAATCCGCCGTATGGTGATCGAATCGGAGAAAATGTCGATCAGCTGTATTCTGACTTTGGAGATAATCTCAAAAAACGATACTCGAATTGGACTGCTTGGGCAATTAGTTCAAATCTAGCCGCCTTGAAAAAAGTTGGTTTAAAACCTTCTCGTAAAATTCAACTCTTTAATGGCAGCCTTGAGTGCCGCTTCATGAAATATGAGATGTATAAAGGGACGAAGCGGGTTGATAAGAAGTAGTGTGCGTTTACTGCTGTATAACAGTCCGAACAGAAGCTTGAGATTACTTATATTAGCATTTTAATTTAACAATTTCAATTACTTTATGAATTCAAATATAATAGCTCTACTTGATGAATTATTAAACCAACGAACACAATTTTATTGTCAAGTACTTAAAGTAGTTGATTCTGAATATTGTAATAATCTATGCTCAAAATTAGCAGATGAGTACTTACTTGATAAACACAAGTACGAAACTAAAATTCTTGAGCAGTCAAATATTTCTTTTGAAAGAAGAAAAGATATTTTATCTAGTATTATCAATGCCAGAACAAAATATTACGGAAATAATGCTCCACTCAACAGAAGTTTAGATCTTGCGCATTATTATCATTCATTTGTTTACACAAAAGACAATATTTTTGAACTATTAAAAAGACAATCGAGACCTGAATCAAAATTGAAAAAGATATGTAAATATCTAATCAATGGAAAGGTTCGAGCCTTTAGAAATGCTTTCGCTCACGGAAATTGGTATATCGACGGAAGTGACTCAGACACTTTTGGATACTATTATTCAGCTAAAGTTGACAGCAATGGCTCTCAAAACAAAGAAGTTAAAAATTATTTTGCTAGCATTGAAGAAGTGTTCAATTGGAGTATTCTATCACTAGCAATAAGTTATATTGTCTACTACACGGATTATAGTTAACTTCTCGATTCTTGATTTTTCAACTTCTAACTACTATTGATATATATTTGAACTAAGTATTTCCATATAATTATTCCTACAACTAATCTCAACACCGGAGATGCTTCATTTCATTCAGCATGACAAAAGAAAACAGGTGTTTTCTTTTGTCAAAAAAGCAGAAATTGACTCGGTTTACTCAACAAAAATGCGGGACAAGCGCTGCGAAGTGGTGGCGATAGCCAGACGCGACGTAGGAGCGGCCGAGCGAATAGCGAGCCACGAAGCATAGCGACCGCAGCCGCAGGCTGCGGATGGCCCATTATCAAAACAGTTCAATCAAAAAAAGCGTCCTTGCCGAAGTGAATCGACAAGGACGTTTGTAAAAATGTTTCTATTAAAAATAGATTACATCATGCCTGGCATTCCGCCGCCTGGCATGCCGCCTGGCATCGGAGCTTCTGGCTCTGGCTTGTCGCTGATGACGCACTCTGTGGTGAGTACCATTCCTGCGATTGAGCCTGCATTTTCGAGAGCGACGCGTGTCACTTTAGTCGGATCGATGACGCCTGCTTTCTTGAGGTCTTCGTAGACTTCTGTGCGCGCATTGTAGCCAAATGCACCTTCGCCTTCTTCGACTTTCATCAAGACGACGCTGCCTTCGACACCTGCATTCTCTGAGATGGTGCGAAGTGGTGCGCTTAATGACTGACGGACGATATTGATACCAGTTGTCTCGTCATCGTTTGCTCCTTCGAGGCCATCGAGAGCTGCTTTGGCGCGCACAAGTGCCACACCTCCACCACAGACGATTCCTTCTTCGACTGCTGCGCGAGTCGCGTGAAGTGCATCATCGACACGGTCTTTCTTTTCTTTCATCTC
>JAHDHF010000091.1 GCA_020631455.1 Saprospiraceae bacterium | reverse complement strand
ACCGGTGACCTCTTGCATGCCATGCAAGCGCTCTAGCCAGCTGAGCTAATCCCCCGAGACTTTACAAATGTACTTCAGCGCTTCTGATTCAAGCCTTGATTCTTGGCGAATTTATTGAAGAGATAAAACTGTAAAAGTCAATACTTTGTCAGTAAATTCGTCGTTACATCTCTAGAAAACTCAAACACTATGAAAGTTCTCTTTTCTATTCTTTGCGTCAGCCTACTGTTCTTCGGAAGTGCTGAGCTTGTACAAGCGCAAAACAAAGGCTGCATCACAGGCAATTGCCTCGACGGTATCGGCACATTTAATTACCCAAATGGTGACACCTACACAGGTATGTGGTCCAATGGTCGCCCAGATGGCAAAGGAACATTTAAGTGGGCAGCAGGTGCACAATATGCTGGTGAGTTTAAACTCGGTAAGCAGCACGGACTTGGTACATATCGTTGGTTGAGCGGCTCTGAGTACACAGGCAAATGGCACATGAATGCCATGCACGGTCTTGGGCAGCTCAAACTACCTACAGGTCAAACCAAGCAAGGACGTTGGGCAGCAAGCAAGCTCGTCGACTTTATGGATGAAAAGAAATACGCAATTGCCACTGGTAATGCTCCAGCAGAAGTAATCGCAGAAACAAAGCCTTCTGTCGAGCAGCCAAAAGACGAAACACCAATCGCAGCTATCGAGCCTGCTGAAGAAAAGCCAACCGTTGAGGATGTTGTCGAAACACCAATTGAAGAAATTAAAGAAGAAGTCGTAGAAGCTACTCCAGAAGAAACTGAAGTCGAGCAGCCTACGACGCGCTCTATCAAAGCAGAACCAGGCGAGGCTAAAGGTGACAACATGGCGCCAGCAGTTCAACTCACGGCTCCAGCTTTGAGTCGAGGCGGCTCTATGATGCTGCCAGGATATGAATTCACAGTACAAGGAACAGCTTTTGACGAAAGCGGCGTTCAGTCAATCCAAATCGGCGGAGTAGAAGCTCAACTAAGTTCACCAAATTCGACTCGCACTAGCTTTAGAGCTAAGGTCAAGCTCACAGCTGACGCTTCGAAGATGGATATCGTTTCGACTGATGTACAAGGCAATACTTCTACGCGTTCGCAAAAAATCATTTTCCCATCGATTAAAAGCAGCCCAACAGATCTAGTCGGTGCAGGTGAGATTGCTCCAATCGATGCAAACCTTCGTACAGCACTCATCATCGGCAATTCTCAATACGAAAAAGCACCGCTCGTCAATGCTTCAAATGATGCTGACTCAATCGCCATCGAATTACGCAAACATGGCTTTGAGGTATTCCTGCACAAGAATCTCAATCTCGAAGAGATGGAAGCAGCATTAGATAAATACGTCTTGACACTCCAAGAAAAAGGCGGCGTCGGTATGTTTTATTTCGCAGGTCATGGCGTGCAGCTCAAAGGCGAGAATTATCTCATCCCATCTAAGACTAATATCCGCAAAGAGCGCGATGTCAAATACAAAGCAATGCACCTCGGCATCTTGATGGATGAGCTCGAAAACGCTGGCAACGACCTAAACGTCGTAGTACTCGATGCATGCCGCGATAATCCGTACGCACGTTCATCACGCGACCTTCGCAATGGCCTTGCGGCTACCGTCGGGGCGCCATCAGGTTCTTTGATCGCTTACTCGACATCGCCAGGTATGACTGCGAGCGACGGAACAGGCAATAATGGTCTCTACACAGAAGTCCTCCTTCAAGGACTTCGTACACCTGGACTCAAGATCGAAGAGATGTTTAAGCGCATTCGTACTAATGTGCGTCAGCTCAGCGGCGGCGAGCAAGTACCATGGGAAAATAGCTCAATCGAAGGCGACTTCTTCTTCAACCCTCGCTAGCTTTAGGAGTGAAATAAGTTTGAGGGGCTGTCCCTTCATCAAACAAGCTCCTAGAGAAATCTCCTAGGAGCTTGTTTGATTTTGGGTCGGGATATCCTCCTGAGAATCGGGATCCGGCACTTTCTCCGAGTTTGTTTCACTCGCTCGGAGTTCAGGCAATACCTTCTATCCCTCAGCTGAAGCAACTGCTTGGACAAGCGCTGTGCAGCAGTAGCCGTAGGCTAGACTCAGAAGCTGCGAAAGCAGCGATGAGGCCGAGCGAACAGCGAGCTGCGAAACATAGCGACCGCAGCCGTAGGCTGCGGATGGCCCAAATATTTAACTTCGTTTGGGTTTGCTTGATTTTAAGCGAGCATCAACATAAACTTCTGTTTTTTGCCG
Organism: Saprospiraceae bacterium; assembly: GCA_020631455.1. Lineage (GTDB taxonomy): Bacteria > Bacteroidota > Bacteroidia > Chitinophagales > Saprospiraceae > JAHDHF01. Next base: position 9,186 of record JAHDHF010000091.1, on the reverse strand, counting down.
ACTTCTACTAAAAAATATGTCGAATGCAAGGCCTTCGTAGGATTGAAAAGCTCCTCATGCGATTGGATATTGACTTTATTGACTTTGAGTGAGTTGCCTTTGATCGCACGGCGAGCTTCTGCTTTGCTGGCAAAAACAGCTGCTTGATCGGTCAAAACGTCAATGATATTTGTTGGCTCAGAAACTGTGATCGAAAACGAAGGAATTTCTTCTGAAATAATCTTTAAATCATCAGCAGCCAATGAGTTTAACTGCTCAGCATTTGCCTTTTTATTGAAGAGTAATTCACTAACTGCTTTTGCACTTTTGAATGCATCTGCGCCGTGAGCACGTGTTGTCATTTCTTCAGCGAGTTCGCGTTTCCAATGATTGAGATCATCGTGTTCTTCGAGTGCGATGATTTCTTTTTGTGATTTCATGCTGAAGGTGCGCAGCATTTTTTGCTTGACTTGATCTTGTGAGTTGAGCCAAAACTGGTAGTAGCGATATGGACTCGTCATTTCGCCACTGAGCCAAATTTTATCGCCGCTGACACTTTTACCAATCTTTTTGCCGCTTGCATCTGTGAGAAGCGGACAGGTGACAGCATGGACCTTTTGTCCTTTGCGACGATTAAAATCGACGCCCGTCATGATATTGCCCCATTGATCGGAGCCGCCCATCTGCAAGACACAATTGTGCTGCTTGTACAAGCATTCAAAATCATAACCTTGCAGCAACTGATAGCTAAACTCTGTGAATGAAAGTCCTGTCTCAAGTCGAGATTTGACACTTTCCTTTGAGAGCATGTAGCTGATCGTGATTTGTTTGCCGACATCTCTCAAAAACTCGAGAGAAGACATATCCTTGTAGAAATCATAGTTGTTGACCATGATTGCTGCATTCTCGCCTTCAAAGTTGAGGTACGATTTAAAAATTTCCGTTTGATGAGCAATGTTACGTTCTAGCACGTCGAGATCAAGAAGCTGGCGCTCTGCATCCTTGCCACTCGGATCACCGATGCGACCAGTTGCACCACCGAGTAAGACAATTGGCTTGTGTCCATGCTTTTGCAAAAGCGCAAGAAGCTGAATCGTCACTAAATTTCCGATTGTCAGAGACTGAGCAGTCGGATCATATCCAATATATCCGACGATCTGCTCACCTTTTTGAAGTTGATCATCGAGATCTGGAGTGCATTGATGCAGCAAGCCTCTCCATTCGAGTTCTTGTAAAAACGGGCTCTTAAATTCCATAAGCCGCCAAAGGTAATGCGGCTCCTTTTACCAATTTGTATCGATCAATTCCATTTTTAAGATGTAGCCTTTTTCGGCTATATCTTCCCAAGGCTGCCCGATGCAGTTGCTGAGATTGCCGCCACACTGAGTATCGAGTATTTGTTGTTCTTTGTAAACCATACCAACACCGCGAGCATAAATTTCTTCGCTAAATCGTTTTTCGATAAGGTTTTCTGAATCAACTTGTACAACTCTCGTTACATCTGGCCATACTTGACCACTGATGCTAAAACTCGTACCAACTCCATCATAGCGATACAGCCAATTCTCATAAACAAAAAGCAGCTCACCTGCTACTTCGACCGAATCGCTGCTATCAAAGTGTTGGTTGCCATCCCATGTATCTCCATCTACTGCTGGATAAATCATTTTCACGAATCGTCGATTTTCTTCGATTTGCTCGGAGCGTGATTGATCTTGTACTGTGCTCCAAACGTCGATCAGAGTCCAAGGATCAGAAAATGAGTTGCGTTCGTAGCGCTCTACTCGATACGCTATGCGTCCTGTATTGTCTGTGAATGTATCACTTAGGAGTTCGCGGACTTGATACGAGCGGCTTTGGACAAGTGTGGCTCCTGTTCCATCGAATTCATAGGTTGTGCTGTCGACAGCGTAATCTCTGTATTTACCCACTTCGAGAGGATAGTAGGCTGACCCTGTATCGATTGTATTTGGATCGACTGTTTTCTCTTCGCAGCTCGAGAGCAAAAGAAGTACACAAGACAAACAAAAGAGGGAAAGCAGAACTCGATTCATAAGTATAAATGTAAGCAGTTTACACAACCTCAAAGATTCAGCCAAGCGGCTATCTGAAACATGATACTTTTGTGTTAACTTGACAAAAGACCTATAACTCCACGCAATATGATACTTCTTAGTTGGCTTACTGATCTTGGAATAACGACTCCATTCGTTTTGAAAACATTGAGTGCTGCTTTTTTTGCGATTCTATTTCTGCAATCTGGTTTAGATAAAGTCTTCAACTATAAAGGCAATCTCGATTATTTCAAAGATCATTTTAAGAATAGTCCGCTCAAAAATATGGTTGGTCTGATGATGCCGATGATTACGCTCATTGAGACTCTGGCAGGATTAGCTTGTGCAATTGGTCTTGTCATTTTTTTCATAAATGGTGATACTTCCATTGCTTCTCTAGGTTTGATTCTAAGTGGATTGAGTTTAGTCATGTTGTTTTTTGGCCAGCGCCTAGCAAATGATTATGCTGGAGCTGCTACAATTACAACGTATTTTATTGCTGCTCTCGGGAGCATTTATGTTTGGGCTTAATACTTTTTATTATGGCTTATTTTGATTCTGATTTTATCAATTTCTTACAAGATTTACAAGTAAATAATTATCGTGAGTGGTTTCATGAAAATAAAAAGCGATATGAAGCAAGTGTCAAAACCCCATTTAAATCTTTTGTAGAAGATGTCATTGCAGAATTAAGCTTGCTGGACGAGCGATATCAAGTTCCTGCTAGTAAAGCAATGTTTAGAATACATCGTGATATTCGATTTTCGAAAGATAAAACGCCATACAAAACAAATGTGTCGGCTGCTTTTGGACCGAATGGACGAAAGAATGCTATGACTATTGGTTTGTATTTACATATCGAGCCTGGACTAGTTATGCTCGGCGGCGGTTCGTATCAGCCAAGTTCTAAAGACTGTCAAAAAATACGTAAGCATATACTTAAAGATCAGAAGCGATTTCAAAAAATCATTTCGGATAAATCTTTTGTAAAATACTACAACGAAATACGCGGAGAAAAATACAAGCGAGCACCAAAAGAAGCGATTGAATTTGTTGATGCTATTCCGGAATTAATGAATAAGCAATTTTATATCATGCATGAATTATCTGACGATATAATTTTTAAATCTAATTTTTTAAAAGTCGTCGTCGATCATTTTAAAGCTGCTCAACCGCTTCATGTGTTTTTAGAAGAAGCACTTTCTGCTCCTGAATAAGAGAAAACAATCGCGTGGACAAGCGCTGCGAAGTGGTGGCGATAGCCAGATGCGACGTAGAGCATAGCTCTAGGAGCAGCCGAGCGAACAGCGAGCCACGAAGCATAGCGACAGCAGCCCCATTTTTCGATAGAAAAATGGGGCTGCTGATGGCCAAAAATAAAGAATAACTTACCGACGCTTAATACCAAGCATACCAAGCAGGCCACGAGTTAATTCTCGCGCTACTGTGCGACCGATTTGACGAGTCATAGTATTATTTACCATTTTTTCAACGCCAGATTTACTTGATCGACTGCGGCTACGAGTTGAGCGGCTCGAAGACTTTTTCGCTTTTTCTAGATCAGCTTTACGCTTCGCTTCTTTTTCTTCGTCTTTCGCTTCTTGGATTCGTTTCGTCAGTACTTCGGCAGCACTTTCGCGATCGACTTCTTTATTGTATTTATCAATTATTTCACTTTTTTTAATAATTGATTTTATTTCTTTATCCGTTAATACATCCATCCGACTTTCCGGTGCACGCAGCATCGTATGAGCGAGTGGAGTAGGGATTCCTTTTTCGTTAAGTGAAGTCACGAATGCTTCTCCTATACCAAGACTCGTCAATAATTCATCGACTTTATAATAATCCGAAACTGGATAATTTTCAGCCGTTTTTTTAATTGCTTTTCTGTCTTTGGCAGTGAAGGCACGAAGCGCATGTTGGATTTTTAAACCAAGCTGACTCAAAACACTATCTGGAATATCGGTCGGATTTTGTGTGCAGAAATAAATTCCAACGCCCTTCGAACGAATTAATTTAATAATTGCTTCAATTTGCTCAAGGAGAGCTTCACTTGCTTCATTAAATACAAGGTGAGCTTCATCAATAAAAATGCACAACTTCGGCACGTCACTATCGCCTTCCTCTGGAAATGTCGCATAGATTTCAGCGAGAAGCTGGAGCATAAATGTCGAGAATAATTTAGGTCGATCTTGAATATCTGTCAAGCGCAAAATGCTAATCATGCCGCGCCCTTCGTCATTGATACGCACGAGATCATCGACATCAAATGATGGCTCACCGAAAAATGCTTCTGCCCCTTGATTTTCGATTTCGACGATTTTACGCATGATTGCTCCAAGGCTTGCAGGGCTTACATATCCGTAATTTTCTTCGATATCAGCCTTTGCATCTTTGCGCATAAATTGAAGCGTCTTTTTGAGATCTTCGAGATCCAAAAGCGGCAATTCATTGTCATCGCAATATTTAAATAAAATGGCCATGACGCCGCGTTGCGCCTCGCTGAGATCGAGCACTTTACTTAACAAAACAGGACCAAATTCAGTAGCAGTAGCACGTAGTCGGACACCTGGCTCATCACTGAGTGACAAAAATTCAACTGGGCTGCCGCTCGCTTCAAAATCAAAACCAATTGCAGCATGACGCTCATCAATTTTTGGATGACCGCCACTCGGCACAGCCACTCCACTAAGATCGCCTTTGATATCCATGAGCAGAGTTGGGATACTCAACTTACTCATTTGCTCAGCCAAAATTTGAAGCGTTTTCGTCTTTCCAGTACCAGTAGCGCCAGCGATCAAACCATGACGATTAAGCATTTTGGTAGGTATCCCTACGAGTTTGCCCGTTTGAGTTTCGCCATCGAGCATCGCAGCCCCGAGTATCATAGCCTCTCCTTTAAACGTGTAGCCAGCTTCTATTTCCTTGTGAAATTCTATCTTCTTATCCATTTCTTAAACGATCTATTCGATTATGAGACGCCAAAAATACCAATTCCGATACAGATCAATTGATATTTAATTCTTTTGGGCCATGCTGCCTCGCTTCGCTTCAGCAGCACCGGGCTGATTCGCGGTACGCTGAGCTAGCCGCCTCAATACATTCGGCGTCCTCTGGCAAGCCAGAGCCGCTACCATCCCTTGTCCACTCTTTTTCAGAACTTAGTAATTTTCAAGCTGTTGTGACGTCCTTTTTTTAGGTAGAGGAGTATATTTGTGGAGCATGCAGCAGCACACACTTCAAGAGCTTCAAGAACAAGTAGATTCTTTAAACGAAAAGCTTCAACAAGCTCAACTCAACCTCGAACGATCTGAAAAAGAGTATCAAATGATGTTTGATGCGTTTCCAGATTTATACTTTCGAGTATCCAAAGACGGCAAATACCTTGACTACGAGGTAGGCCGCTATCATATCGACAAACTCTTTGTGTCACCTGACACCTTTATGGGAAAATATATCCATGAGATTATGCCTCCCAATATTTCTCGGTTGCAACAAGATGCTATCCAAAAATGTATCGAAAATGATGAGATAACATCCTTTGAGTATTCACTGCCTGTGCCGAGTGGTGATTTATGGTTTGAATGCCGGATTGTTAAACTCAATGAAAATGAAGTAGGCTGCCACGTACGAGAAATAACAGGAGCAAAACAAAATGAATTTGCATTAAAAGATCGGATTCAAGATCTTGAGCAATTTACATACATGATTAGCCATGACTTACTTGAGCCCGTCCGCATGGTCAATAGTTTTTCTACTCTTCTTGAAAACGAAATACAGGATCTCGAATCTCCAAAAGCAAATAAATTCCTCCGCTTTATTGTCGATCATTCTAAAAGGCTTAAAACATTGATTTCTGATCTCTCGCTTTACACACGTGTAGCCAATTCTGAAATTCCATTTGAAGAATTTGATTTTAAGACACTTGTTGAAAATCGTGTAGCACTTATGACAAGTGATTTAGAAAGCGATAATTTTGATATTCTCATAAGCGAAGCCCTTCATTCTGTTCCTGCTCGCCAAGCACAAATCGGAATTGTATTCCATAATTTAATCCATAATGGATTAAAATTTAATACAAGTGAGCGACCAAAGATTCTTATCAATTCATCAGAATCCGAACATACTATTGAGTATCAAATTATTGACAATGGAATCGGTATAGATGAACAATACAAAGATGATATCTTTGATCTGTTTAAACGATTAAATACAAAAGATCGATTTCCAGGAAGCGGAATCGGTTTGTCACTTTGCCATAAGATCATAGAAGAACATAAAGGTAAAATTTGGTTTACATCAAATTCAACAGGTGGCTGCACGTTTCACTTTACTCTACCCAAGCAAAGCTCTTAACCATGAAACACTTCGATCCATTAGACATTCTTCTTATCGAAGACAATGAAGGCGATATAGTTTTAATAGAAGCAGCTTTTGATGCATCACATATGTCTAATCGACTCCATGTAGCTCGCGATGGTCAAGAAGGCTTAGATTTTATTTTTAACCGAAATCAAAAATCGAATAATCCAGTACCTAGCATTATACTCCTAGACCTTAATATGCCTCGCATCAATGGTAGAGAAGTTCTCAAAGAGATTAAATCAAATAAAGACTTCTGTCATATACCAGTTATTGTTTTTACATCGAGTGAGATGCGAATTGATATAGATCAAAGTTATATGCTTGGGGCAAACTGTTATGTCGTTAAGCCACTCGATTTTGATCAATTTAGTATAGTAATAAACCAAATTGAGAAGTACTGGACAAACACAGCAAATCTCCCGACTCGAGTCGCAATTTAATTATTGATTGGGGCAGCCATCAAGCTCATCTCGTACAGATTGAAGAGTCGTGTAATGCTCAGATCCCCATTCTTTACTTATATAGTTTGCAATATTTGTAATTGCTATTGGCGTTAATTTTTCGATTGGGGGCATCTGTTGAGTATATCGGATACCATCAATAGTCGATTGACCTTGTCTGCCGTTTTTGATCATACAAGCCAGACCAGTCAAATCACCATCTACAAATGTTGATTTTGTCAACGGCGGATATAAAGCTGCTAGGCCACTTCCGTCTTCTTGATGGCAGTTTGCACAATACTCATTATAGAGAGCTCGTCCTTCAATGTAAGCATCTCGTTCGCATGATTGAGATAAACCAACTATCAGCAAAAGCGACACAAATGATAAAAAATAAAGAGTGAAGCGCATCAGTTATCAGTTTCAATAAAGGCTTTCATTTTTTCTAATAGGCAATCGACACTATCTGGATTTGTACCATCAGCAAAAGCACGTATGTGACCTTGTTTATCTACAAATACAAGTTGTCCACCATGATCGATTCCACCAGGCGCATTTTCATTGATAGCAGCAGGAATAACATATGATTTAGCTAAATCATAAATTGTACGAGATGATCCAGTTAGAAATAACCAGTTCTTTTGGTCAGCACCAAGTTGTTCGGCATAGATTTTTAAAGCAGCTACTGAGTCGCGCTTTGCATCAAGCGTATGACTGACAAAATAAATAGTCTCTTCAAATGCTTCATCTACTTGATCTCTAAAAATCAATTGATGGCGTTTGATCGGAGGACAAATACTCGGACAGTTCGCAAAGAAAAAATCAGCGACATAATATTTTCCTCTTAGAAAATCATTATTGATTGTACTTCCATCTTGAGCATACAATTCAAAATCAATGATCGTAGGGGCCGTTTCTACAAGTTGAATATTTCCATCATCTTGTTTGACGCTATCGATAGTAGGTATCCCTATGATCGGAAACTCATCTGGAATCTCACAAAAGAAATCATCACCAGATGATGTACAGCTTGCTAAAAGAATCAAACAACACAAAAAAACAAATACTCTATTGACCATCTTTCAATTTTGTAGCAGTTTCAATTGCATCAAGGAAAACAGCTTTCATTTCTTGTACAGATTCGAGTTCTTGCTTCAGATATGCAGCTTGTTCATCTTCAGTTCGCTCTTTCCCAGGTATAAAATTTTGCATCCAAGTCATCATCATTGAATCAGCTTGTTTGATTTTTTCTTTGGCAGCAGAAAATTTGACACGCTGAGCTTTAGAAGCAGTATTGAGTGAATCAGTCATCACTTCATCAAGCATATTCAGTTCAGCCATGCGCGGCATGACTTCATCATGGATTGCGTTTATCTCTGCGATTTGCTGTTCAAATTCTACTTGTCTATCAGTAGTACTTGTGCAAGCAACAGCAAAACTTAAACAAAATAAAAGACTAAAGATGATGATATTTGTACGCATGATGTTACAAGTTTTAAACTGCTGCAAATATATCTCAGCCCAAGTCCTCTTGCTTGCACTTTTTGTGCTTGCATTGTCATCATGTGGTGATGGTGAAACCAACAATACAGGACTGAATACGGCAATAGCTGATCGTGGTGATATCAATCATCAAATACCAAATGGCGGCACATTTTATCTCGTACGTGATAGAGCAGAGCGCAAATGGCTTGACGAGAAAGGCAAACTCGTATTTAAAGAAATTATCCAGAGTAATTCTGATACGACGATACAAGGCAAAGCATTTCTCAAAGTCATGATCGAAGAAGATGGTAAACAATATCTAGATCATCTAATGAGTAAAAATGAACCTGGGCTTAATAAATATCAACTCACTAATGCTGGAGATCTAGTCCATATTCCACTTCTTTCAGAGCAGCCATTTTTAAATGAAGTCATAAAAGGCGATTTATTTGCCGAGACAATATTTATGCAATCGACTTTATATCGTCTTGACTCAACACATCTTGTATCTCCACAATCTCAAAAGACTGACGTACAATACACGGCTTTTATTGAACTTCAAGCGATCGACTCCGAGTTAGACGAAGTACTGAGTCGTGATACAATCGTATTGACAGAAACAGGCGGACCAGTAATTTATAGTTTTGAAGGAGAGCGATTTCAGAATCAAAGTAATTCATTGACTTTTTATAATTTTTAATAATTGGGGCTGCCCTCATAAAAAGCTCCTAGATATTTATCTAGGAGCTTTTTTTATTCGGTCGGGCTAGCCGCAGTACGGTAGCCTAGCTTTTCAATAATTACCGCAGAATGAATTCCACGGCAAATTATTGAAAATCCGCTCGCAGGCTCGCGCTGCTCTT
>JAHDHF010000090.1 GCA_020631455.1 Saprospiraceae bacterium | reverse complement strand
TGCTGATGGCCCCAAATAAGACTTTTGATACGGCTAGCTTAAGCCAAATGCTGCTTTGACATCTGCTACTCGATCGAGTTTTTCCCAAGGGAAGAGTTCGACTGTTTTGGAGATCGTCGAGCCGTCGTGCTTGCGGAATGTCTTAGTGACTGTTTGTGGCTCACGGCCCATGTGTCCGTAAGCCGCCGTCTCGCTAAAGATTGGTGTGTCAAGCTTGAAGCGCTGGACGATCAATCCTGGGCGGAGATCAAAGAGTTCGTTGACTTTGTTGGCGATGTCGCCGTCTGCCATGTCGACTTTGGCTGTACCGTAGGTATCAAGGAATAATCCGACTGGATCTGCCACGCCAATCGCATAGGCTACCTGAACAAGGCACTGGTCACAGAGTCCAGCCGCTACGAGATTTTTGGCTATGTGACGGACTGCATAAGCTGCCGAGCGATCGACTTTGCTTGAATCTTTGCCGCTAAATGCGCCGCCACCGTGCGCGCCTTTGCCGCCATAGGTATCGACGATGATCTTGCGACCCGTGAGTCCTGTATCGCCGTGCGGCCCGCCGATCACAAATTTGCCTGTTGGGTTGATATGATATTTAATATCGCTTCCAAATAACTCTTGAACACGTGATGGCAATTTGGCTAATACTCGCGGTATGAGAATAGTCTTGACATCTGAAGCAATTTGCTCGAGCATTGTAGCTTCTTCATCAAAATCATCATGCTGTGTACTGACGACGATTGCATCAACGCGGAGCGGCTTGTGACCGTCACTGTACTCAATTGTGACTTGTGATTTTGAATCTGGACGCAAGTAATCCATCACGCCAGTTTCGCGGCGGATATCGGCGAGCTCTCGTAGGAGCAAATGCGAAATCTCAAGTGCAAGTGGCATGTATGTATCGGTCTCATTGGTCGCATATCCGAACATGATTCCTTGATCGCCTGCTCCTTGGAGTGAAGCGTCTGTATCATCACGATCCACACCTTGATTGATATCTGGTGACTGCTCGTGAATAGCAGAGATAACGCCGCAAGACTTAGCTTCAAATTGGTATTCGGCTTTGGTGTAACCAATACGCTGAATCACATCTCGAACTGTATTCTGAACGTCTACGTAGGCTTTGCTTTTGACTTCGCCAGCAACAACCGCTAAACCTGTGGTCACGAGTGTCTCACATGCTACTCGACTCTTTGGATCTTGTGCGAGAAATGCATCAAGGATTGCGTCAGAGATTTGGTCAGAGATTTTATCTGGATGTCCTTCTGATACGGACTCGGATGTAAAGAGGTAAGCCATAGTGCTTGTTTGTAGTCTTCTTAAAATTGAAGCGCGGCAAAGGTATATGTTCTTGAGATAATGGTGTTTATCTCAGAAGCATAACAGATCCTTTGAATTGCTGTTGTTGACCTGTAGTTGACGTCAGGTCGAGCAGGTACATATAGACGCCTTGGCGCATGTTTTTACTATTGGAATGTTTGCCATTCCAACCTGATTCAAGATCGGTCGTTTCAAAAACGAGCGCTCCGTAACGATCAAAGATTTGAAGTATGCCAGATGCGCCTTCAGAAAAAGTCAATAATGGTTTAAACTGATTGTTTATTCCATCAGGAGCAAAAGCATTCGGCATTTGTACACTTGGCTGCTGCTCAAGACAAAGAATATTCGAATAACTCAATTGCTGCTCAGTAAATCCATCAGGATAATTCATAGTAGCTACTGCTTCTATGACGTAACAGGCATTTTGATCTTCTGGGAAATTCGGATTCAATTCATCGATGTGGAATTCTCCGCCGAGATTACTTGAGCTAATTGCAATATTTCCAGTAGGTGTAATTCGATAGAGGTTGTATTCGATTAAGCTTCCGAAATCAGTTTGATACGATGACCAATTTAATGTATTTGAAAATGGCTGGGCTTCACCTTGAAGAAGAATTGAGCGGCCATGCGATGATTGAAAAACAACATTGCAGCTGTCTTCAGTCTCTAGGAAATATTTGTAGTAAAATTGATCGGCTGTTAAAAACGAATCAAGCGTTGTATTAAATACAGTCAAATTAATTGGCGAGATATTTTGCTCAACTAAAAAGCCATTATCGTTTTCGCTTCTATTTAATTCGGCTGATATAAGTTCTGCTCGACTATCCCATCGCCAATCAATTTGAATTGTGCCAGCAGGCAATGTCGTGACTCGACGGATATAAGCATCTGCCATTGGCTGTACGACATCAAGTGTAAAGCACACTTGGTTGCTGTATGCTAGGCGGCCGCCCCCTACCCGATCAGCAGCTACTCTGATACACACTCTATCTCCATCATCCAGATTTTCTATTACAGCTGATCTAGTCGAGCTATCGGTGGTTGTGTACAAAATTTCTGGTGCAGAATTAATTGATAGAAAAACTGAATATTCATCTACTCCTTGCAGCCAATTTTGATATGCATTCCAATCTAAAGATGCTGTGCGCTCACAACGATCGACATCTACATTTATAAATAAAGTAGAGTGCGTGTTTGTATTAAATAAACTGGTATTAAAACACGCATCAAATGCTACAATTGTATACTCGACTGAACCTTGATCTGCTTGTGCATTGACATCAACATAGCTCGTTATATTTTCTCCAAAAATTGTATCAATTGGAATAAATGTTCCATTTAATTCTCTGAAAATAATGTAGCCAACAGTCTCAGGGGATCCACTTTGAAACCATGTAATCTCTGCTGCTGAATTAATAACTGATAATGCATTAAATACTGGTGTCTCGGGATCAGGACTATCAAGCGTATCAGATTGAAGTGGATTTATTCCAGGGCAGTTTGCATTTGTCTCGATATAATAATACCAAGGCGTAATGCTGCTATTGGCTCCAGAGTGATAAAATGATGTTTGAGTCAAATCCGTAATGCTTGCAAGCAAAGTGTATGGTCCTCCTTCATTTTGCGAAGCAAAAATATCATAGGAGTTTATCGAACCACAAGTCACGGCAGGCAGATTCCAAACGATTGTATCGTTACTTATGCAAATAAGTTCGGGCGCTTCAATCTGAGCTTTAGCTTGAATTGAAAAAAGAACTAAAAAACTACTCAATAGAATTTTAGCCGACAACCACTTGATACATATCCTCACGATTGAGATATTGTTGCGCGACTTCTTGAATGCGCTGAGGTGAAATAGTTTGAATACGAATTTTCATGTCATCATAGAAATCAAAGGGCATCCCTGACATCACAAGCGACTGTACGGCACGCATGCGATGAAATGTTCCGTCCATCATCTGTAGCATTGACCCCATGAGATAATTGCGAACCATTGTTAATTCTGCTTCTCCAACTGGCTCGTGCTTTAAACGCTCGATCTCTGAATATATTTCATTGATAGCTTGATCTTTTACATCTCTGCCAACTTCTGTACTGATCTGAAAATAGCCGCTTTGAATCATGGCTTCAACACTTGAATAAATGCCGTAGGTAAATCCATTTTCTTCGCGGAGATTGGACATCAAGCGAGAGCCAAAGTAGCCTCCAAGCAGCATATTCATGATCGCGAAATCAATATAATCGGGATGATTGCGCGTGAATAATGCTCGACCTATGCGGATGGATGCTTGTAGGTCTTCTCGAGTTTTTGGATTATCGAGATGAAGTATTCTATTTTCTGAAGCGATCGCAGTGTGCGTTTTTTGAATAGAATTTCCTTTTGGTAATTCTATCAAAGTTTCTTCGAGATACTTATAGATCGAATCATCGATATCGCCGCTCACAAACGCCGTACATCCGCTAGTCGTAAAAAATTGCTGATGGTGATTTTGTAACACTGAACGATCGAGGCGATAAAAAACGCCTTGTGTCGTATTGTAGCCGTAGGGGTGATCGACTCCGTAGATTAATTCTGTAATTGCTCGAAAGGAGACGACATCATTTTTTTCGAGATCGATGCGGAGGCGCTCTACATTACGACGAATGAAAGTGCGTATTTCTTTTTTGTCAAATGTTGGGTGCAATAAAATGCCTTTGGCTATCGAAAGCAGATGCGAGATATGTTGCTTCATGCAATAAACCGTCAGACTTGCAAAGTCTTGTCTGCCGATGATATGAAGTTTAGCTCCGTAGAAATCGAGTTCTTCTGCGATCTCCATTGATGTGCGACTATCTGCTCCTTCGCGCATGAGGAATGCCGTAGCACGAGCAGCTTGTTTGTTGTCTTCGTACCAGCGACCAGCTTTGAATACTAATGAAATACATACAAGTCCATTGCGATTGCCATTGAGTCGCCACACTGGAATCCCATTGCTCAGTGTATGCTGCTCTGGCTTTGGAAAAGATACCTCCGACACTGGATGAATCGGTGGCTGCATATGGCGTTTAAGTGTTTTCAATGAATGTATTTTTCAAACGGTGTTATTTTTTTTGGACAAGCGCTGCGAAGTGGTGCGAACGTAGTGAAGCAGATGCCGAAGGCAGCCGAGCGAACAGCGAGCCACGAAGCATAGCGACCTTTTATCTAGTGAAGTTTTCACTAGATAAAAGGATGGCCCATCATTATGCTACGATGCCGACGGACGTCCGTGGCATTGCTTGTATTTTTTGCCGCTGCCACATGGACATGGCTCGTTGCGCCCAACTTTTGGCTGCTGACGACGTACAGTTTCAACTCTCTGTGGTGCTTGGTGCTGCTGCACGCGCTCGGCATCTGACTGCTGTGAGACGACTTGGCGGTTGCCTTCGTTGGTGCGTGTGCGACTCATATCTGTTTTGCGCTGACGTGCTTCTTGGACCCGATCATTTGGGTTGACCAAAATCTGAGCACGCGACAGGAAGGAAACTGCATCGCGATTGATGCGGCTCATCAAGCCTTCGAAGAGATCATACGCCTCAACTTTGTAAATCACGAGCGGATCTTTTTGCTCAAAGCTCGCCGATTGAACTGATTCTTTGAGTTCATCCATGCTGCGGAGATGCTCCTTCCACTCTTGGTCGATAAAGCCAAGTGCGATCATCTTTTCGATATCTGTGATGACGCTTTTGCCATCTGAGTCGATTGCTTCTTGAAGATCGGCGGCAATGTCGAGTCGCTTTTCTCCACCATCGCTCAACGGAATCAAAATACGCTTGTATTTGTGTCCTTCTTCGCGATGGACACGCTGGACAACTGGCAAAACTGATTTGCGGATTTGCTCGTTTTTCTCTCGATAGGTTTTGACGACAAGATCTTGTGCGTTTCGAATTAATGCTTCGTCGCTCTCGTCGGCAAATTGCTGCTCGGTGACATCTGGCTCAACACCAAAGTAGCGAATCATGTCAAAGCGATATGCTTTGAAGTCTGCGCTTGGCTTATGAATACGAACGAGCTCATCTGCCAACTCAAGGAACATCGTGAAAATATCCAAAGACAACCGCTCTCCAGACAAAGCATTGTGACGACGCTTGTAAATGGCTTCGCGCTGGATATTCATGACGTCATCATACTCAAGGAGACGTTTACGGATGCCGAAGTTGTTTTCCTCGACTCGTTTTTGAGCGCGCTCAATCGACTTGGTCACCATATTGTGTTGGATGACTTCGCCTTCTTGGTATCCCATCTTGTCCATGAGCTTGGCGATGCGCTCAGAGTGGAAGAGACGCATCAACTTATCCTCAAGCGAGACATAAAACTGTGATGAACCCGGATCTCCTTGACGACCTGAACGGCCGCGAAGCTGTCTATCAACTCGGCGGCTATCGTGGCGCTCAGTGGCGATAATCGCGAGGCCGCCAGCAGCTTTTACTTCGTCAGAGAGCTTGATATCTGTACCACGACCTGCCATGTTTGTGGCGATCGTCACTTTGCCTGGGTTACCTGCTTCGGCTACGATCTGTGCTTCGCGTTGGTGCTGCTTGGCATTGAGGACGTTGTGGTCGATGTTTTTCAATCGCAAAATACGGCTCAATTTCTCTGAGTACTCGACTGAAGTCGTACCGACGAGAATCGGGCGACCAGCTTCCGCGAGTTTGACAATCTCAGTGATGACAGCGTTGAATTTCTCACGCTCTGTCTTGAAGACGAGATCTTCTTTGTCTTGACGAGCGATAGGTCGATTCGTAGGGATAACGACGACATCGAGTTTGTAGATTTCCCAGAACTCGCCTGCCTCGGTCTCCGCAGTACCAGTCATCCCTGCGAGCTTGTGGTACATGCGGAAGTAATTCTGCAAGGTAACCGTCGCGTAAGTCTGCGTTAAATCTCCGACTTTGACGTTTTCTTTGACTTCGAGTGCTTGGTGTAAGCCATCTGAATAGCGGCGGCCTTCCATCGTACGACCAGTTTGCTCATCGACGATTTTGACTTGACCATCGATAACGAGATATTGATCATCGCGCTCAAATAATGTATACGCTTTGAGCAACTGAGAAATCGAGTGCAAGCGCTCAGCTTTAACTGTGTAATCTGCAATCAGTGTTTGCTTCTTAGAATCTTGCTCATCCATCGGCATATCAGATGCCTCGATCTTCATCATTTCTTCTGCAATGTCAGGCATCACAAAGAAGTCTGGATCAGCATTCAACTTTGCAAGGAAATCAGCTCCTTTATCTGTGAGATCAATGATGTTATTTTTCTCATCGATCACGAAGAAAAGCTCATCATCTACGACATGCATGTTTTTGGATTGCTCCTGCATGTAGTAGTTCTCAGTCTTTTGCATCTCGACCTTAACGCCTTGCTCTCCAAGGAACTTGATCAAAGGACGATGCTTAGGCAAACCGTGATGCGCACGGAGCAATGCCATGCCTGCTTGCCCTTCGTCAGTACCGAGATTGCCTTCTTTGAAGAGTTTCTTTGCTTCGACGAGATAGTCTTGTGTGATCTTGCGCTGCGCGCCTACGATTTTCTCTACGTAAGGTTTCAGTGAAGCGTATTGATGTTCATCACCTTTGTCAACAGGGCCAGAAATAATCAGTGGCGTACGTGCATCATCGATCAAGACTGAATCAATCTCATCGATCATCGCAAAGTGATGCTTGCCTTGCACAAGCTCGCCTTGTGAGCGCACCATATTATCACGCAGATAATCGAAACCAAACTCATTGTTTGTACCGTAAACGATATCACAACGATAAGCAGCTTTACGCTCTTCGCTATGCGGACGGTAGCGATCAATGCAATCAATTGTCAATCCAAGAAACTCAAGTACAGGTCCGATCCACTCACAGTCACGACGAGCGAGATAGTCATTAACGGTGACGACGTGGACTCCTTCGCCTGAAAGACCATTGAGATATGCTGGAAGCGTCGCGACGAGTGTTTTTCCTTCACCCGTTTGCATCTCAGCGATCTTCCCTTGATGCAAGACGATACCACCGATCAACTGGACATCGTAGTGTACCATGTCCCAAGTGATCTGAGCACCTGCTGCTGTCCATGATGTCTGCCACCTTGATTGATCACCATCGATCGAGACGTATTCTTTATTATTATTAGCAGCGAGTTCACGATCGAGTTCAGTTGCCTTGACAGTGATTGTATCATTTTCTTTGAAGCGGCGCGCCGTCTCTTTAACAACAGCAAATGCTTCTGGCAAAATCTCAAGGAGAATGTCTTCGAGATGCTGGTCACGTTCTTTAATGAGCGCGTCGACGTCTTCGAAGAGGCTTTCTTTCTCAGCAAAGTCAGCCGTGTTTTCGACTTCAGCTTTGACTTCTTCTATATCTGCGGTGATGCCTTCGAGATGCGCTTTGATGCGCGCTCTAAAGTCAAGCGTCTTGGCACGTAGCTCATCAGTCGATACGTTTTGGAGCAATTCAAACTGCTCATTCGTTGCATCGACGAGTGGCATGACAGCCTTGACATCACGGTCTGTTTTTGTTCCAAAAACTTTCTTGACCGTATTCGATAAAAATTTCAGCATGGGTTGATTTCATTGATTGTCTAGCAGCAGATCAAATCACCTGCGCTAAGAGACTGCAAAGGTACGCCGCACATGACATCCAAATAATGCCGCACGACACCGCATTACGTCATACTTCATGCCGCTTACAAAGTGCTGACATTTCGTCTGATTGTCGTCAGGAGACATGACAGAATTACTTGTTATGAAATGCTGATTTGGGGCTGCCCGCTTGCTTTGCTCGCGGTCGGGCTATTCGGCAGTACGGTAGCCTAGCTTTTGTGAGAAGACCCCAGACTAAAGTCTAGGGCAACTTTCTCACAAAATCCACTCGCTACGCTCGTGCTGCCTTCTATCCCTCAGCCGAATTATGTTGGCCTGAAAACAGTATAATTATTCCCACCTCCATCTCCGCCAATAATTAAAAACCATCCAAAATTCCAGCTAAACTCATGGACAACTAAATTTCCAATACTATCAACATATAAGATATCCTGAGTTCTACTTTTTTGGTGTATAAAAAATTTCTTTCCTTTTTCTTCACATTTTTCATTTACTGCAAAATGAGTATTGTTTATAAATCTCCCATTTAACTCCAATGAATCTGCAATACTTATTGAATCGTATACATAGACATTAATCTTAGAGTCACTTACAACACAAAACCTAATATAATCTTCTCTTGGATCAACGTTGAAAGATGGCACACCTCTGTGTGATAAAGTCGATAAGTTAGGTACTAAGTATGCTAATCCAGACGTATCAAAAATATTAAAATCAGCCGTGTCGTTTATTTTAAAGCCCTTTTCAAGTTTCAATGCATAGTCATCAACTAGTTCAGGTCGCTCACCGCACCTACTTGTAAAAATAAGAAATAAAAACTGGAGTAGAGAGAAACAAATAAAAAGCATAAGTAAAGCAATAGCAACATACCTTAATTTTTTCATGGAAATATTTTATACAAAACTTGGCTTAAAGTTAATTACATCCTCGGACAAGCGCTGCGAAGTGGTGCGAAGCAGATGCCGCAAAGCGGCAGCCGAGCGAACAGCGAGCCACGCAGCATAGCGACCCGAAGGCGCTTGCGCCGTAGGGATGGCCCATTATTTTTTATTATTAAAAACTTCAGTACGATTCATTAAGAAAACAAGAGCAGCTCCACTGATAAATGCAATGATAAATAGTGGAATTGCAATTGAAAATTCGAGTAAAATGAGTTTTCCAAATCCAAATAGAATGGAATAGGTCATAGCAATACTCATCAGCCAAGTAAGTAAAAGCATTCCTACAGGTTGTCCTTTTTTCTTCGATTGTTGAGCAATAGAACCCCAAGCACCGCCTGGATGCACTTTATCATAAAATTGCTTGAGAACAGAATTATTCTCTGGCTTTGTAACAAATGTCACAAGCAGCCAAGTGAGCGTCGTTATGCCGACTGTCCAAATAAAGGCGTCAGGAAAATCGACACCCAAGAAATAAAACACTGCTGTACAAATCACAGGAGCAATCATGGCTGATATTTCACTCCACACATTAATGCGCCACCAATACCATCGCAGTATTAATACAAGTCCGAGACCTGCGCCACATTGCATTAAAAATTTCCAAGCACCAGAAATCGAATCGACATATAAACTCGTAATCAAGCCAAGAATCATTAAACCAATCGTCGCAAATCGCCCTGCCCAGACATAATGTTTGTCACTCGCTTTTGTATTAATATTTCTCTTGTACCAATCATTAATCAAATAACTCGAGCCCCAATTGAGCTGCGTCGAAATCGTGCTCATATATGCAGCAAAAAAGGCAACCAATAAAAGCCCTTTTAATCCAGCTGGCAAATAATCACGCATCGCAAAAACGAATCCTTTTCCATTTTTTATTTCGTATTCAGTTGCACTTTTAATGCGTTGATTTTGAGAAGCGAGTTCAGTCACTTTTCCATTCATGCGAATCGCGCGCTGCAAGACAGGCTGCGGAAAACCATCGCGCACTAAATTGGCAGTCAAACTATCTGCACGACCGAATAAAAGACTCGGTGAATAATCAGTTATTTCTTTGACGGCTGCGTAATCAGATTTTTGTTCTTCTGGCAGCTGTGTCATCGGGCTGTACAGAATGATCGCGCACAAGCCGACGATAATCCACGGCCACGGACGGATACAATAATGCATCACTTGAAAAAGCAAGGTCGCCCAAACGCTTTCTTTTTCGTTGCGTGTGCTCATTATGCGCTGCGCGACATAACCG
Organism: Saprospiraceae bacterium; assembly: GCA_020631455.1. Classification (GTDB taxonomy): domain Bacteria; phylum Bacteroidota; class Bacteroidia; order Chitinophagales; family Saprospiraceae; genus JAHDHF01. The sequence continues at coordinate 1,342 of JAHDHF010000090.1, read as the reverse complement.
CCGCCGCCAGGCTCAGCACCAGGATACCAGCTTGACCACCATTGCAATCCTGCATACGCGAAAAATGCTCCAAGCCCAAGCGCTAGCGTACGACCAGTCGAGCCGCCTGTATCAAGCGTCGGCAAGAAGTCAAGTGAGGAAGGTGAGATCGTTTGCAACTGCGTTTTCATGCCCGTTACACCGCCTACTTCAGGCAGGTTGATCACGATGACAGCGAGGATGATGCAGCCCGTCATCGCAATAAAAAATTGGATCACATCTGTCATCGCAACGCCGAGCAATCCGCTGATAGCTGCATAGCCAGCAGTCAGCAGCATGACAACGCCAGTAATCATGACAGCAGTTGAGTACGGTACTTCAAAAAAGACTTCGAGCAAGGTGATGAGCGCGACATTGACCCAAGCAATGACGACGACATTCATCAAGACGCCCAAGTACCACGCTTTAAACATCCGCAACCACTTGGCAGCTCGACCGCCATAGCGCAGCTCGACGAGTTCGACTTCTGTCAAGACGCCCGAGCGGCGCCAAAGCCGAGCAAAAAAGAAGGTCGTCAGCATACCGCCTGCTAGAAAATTCCACCAGAGCCAATTGCCAGCGATACCATTATTTCCAACGATCTCGGCGACAGCAAGCGGCGTATCGGCAGCAAAGGTGGTCGCCACCATCGAAAGCCCTGCGATGTACCAGGGCAGATTGCGACCGCCTACAAAAAAGCTTTCAAGATTTTTGCCGGCTTTGCGGCCGTAGCTCAAACCAATACCGATAATTAAAATTAAAAAGCCGCCGAAAACGATCCAGTCAAGTGTGCTCAATGTCATAATCTTCTTGGGTTACTCTGCGCGATGAAATTACTCCTATTTTTCAGCTCAATGAAACAGCACGAACTCATTCAATCGGGCGACGGCAGCCATACACTCCGCTCGGCGCAATATGATGTGACGTATCACTCCATCCATGGCGCGGCACAAGAAACAGAGCACGTCTTTATCAATGCAGGACTTCTTCCTCTTGCATTAAAAAGCAAGCAACTCAATATCCTTGAAGTTGGTTTAGGGACTGGGCTCAATGCCTTTGCGACGCTGCTCAAAGCGGAACAGTTGAATCTAAAAATCAATTACACGACGCTTGAGCCATTTCCGATTGATCATTCACTAGCAGAGCAGCTGAATTATGCTTCAGCTTACGATCAGCCCAATCGACAATTAGATTTTCTCAACTTGCATCAAATTGACTGGAACACACCAATCAAAATCAACGAGCATTTTACTATTCATAAATTAAAAACGACACTCCAAGCAGCCAAACTCCCAAGCGATATTGATCTCATTTATTTTGATGC
>JAHDHF010000003.1:1294-54532 GCA_020631455.1 Saprospiraceae bacterium | reverse complement strand
GCCTCAGCAAAGCTGAGTCTGGCCTCTCGGCCACCACTCCGCAGCGCTTGTCCAAAAAGAAAATATTATTCCATGAAACTATCCTTTATAGAAATTCATTAAGTATATGATAGAATATTTTTCACTAACTCAATCTTATAAACATGGCTAATCCATCAAAACCAAATCCGAGACCAAAAAATGCTCCAAGTACAACTGGCAAACCTTCAGGCGGAGGGAGAGGAAACAACCCACCTAAACCTAAAAAGTAAATTTTTGGCTGAGGGATAGAAGCAGCGCGAGCGTAGCGAGCGGATTTTTATAATTTGCCGTGGAATTCATTCCGCGGTAATTATAAAAAGCTAGGCTACCGTACTGCGTATAGCCCGACTCGAAATAAAAAAGTCTCCTAGAAACAATCTTCTAGTAGACTTTTTTATTGAAGAGGCAGCCCCAATTATTGTTTATTCGGAAATGGGATTGTATTGACTCGAATAATTCCGCGTTTATCTTCTTGAATAATTGTCGCGTCAATCGGACGAACCAATAATTCGTCAAGGATGCGAGCTGGGCCGCCGGCTTTAATGACATGGCGCACGGCTTTATCTGCATCAAAATCAAGAATCGCTAATCCCCAGTCGCCTTGTATATCGGTGATGCGCCCTTGCTTGGTGACGCGATAGATTTCTTGACCGTATTCATTATACGCTAGATATTCAAGATGCGGATTGCTGACTTCACCAGGACTTAAATAAATCCAAGCACTCGCTCGCCACATTCCAGTTATTGCATAAGTTGTATCAATTGCTTCGTCGATTATTATTAAAAATTCGTCTTGTATAATCTGATGTGAGCCGCCATTGATATTCGGAAGTCCCGTTTCTTTGTTGTACGATTTGTAAAAATAAGTTGAATCCGATATGTTATTCTCTAGTTTATTTAAGATGATTCTTTTATTGTGTTGAACATCTTTTCTTAATTCTTGAGGATCAAGTTTCAACCATCTAAACACATCATTTTCGCCAAGTGTATCTGCGAGACTAATCCAGCGCTCTTCGTAAGCGCGCTGCGGAAGATGTTTCTCTTGAAGAATAAACAATGGTTTTTCATTAATCTCATCGAGATATGGAATATCGAGCCACGGAATAGTTTGCGTCAAGGACAACATTGATGTCGTTTGACTGACAGATGTACGCGACATCATCGTCGCTGCAAGTGGAATTCCACTTCCTTCAGAAAGTGTCATTACAGCTGCTTCGGTACGACCGTCTCCAACAACTGAATATTTCTCTGATCCAATATGAAAATACGGAATTGGTAAAATCGCCTGGTATTGATCGGCATCAGTATTTAAGAATGTTTTAATCTCGTCGGTTAATTCTTCTTGTTGAAATATATTCTGTGAGCGTTCTTTTTCGGCGTGGATTTTTAAATGGACGATAGCCTCCGCTGCCCAAACAAGAATGACTACTGCTCCAATACCGATTGCAATTTTGCGAAGTTTTTGATCGAGTAACTGCTTGATATATTTCCATAAAAAAGCAGAAACAAAAACGGTATACACATAATAGAAAATCCAAGCAAACCGACCAAGCGAGCGAAATTGTTTGAGCGGACCAAGATGCTCGACAAGCCCTTGAAGTTGCGGCATCTTAAATGGAAAAGCACAAGCAAATAAAAGCATGATTGTAGCAGCCCAAACACTTAAAACAAGTTCTGCGGAATCAGAAACATTGAGGAGTGTAGACCATTTTCGCTTAGCAATTTTTAATAGAATACCTGCAGCCACAAACAACAAAACAACTCCACCAACGATTCCAACATAGGCCCGTCCTTCCCATTTATCGACTTTTATTTTCGTCAATAAATACCAAAATTCTTGCATCGGTCCATAGCCAGCCCAAAAAACAGTTTCAAATTTTGCGTGGTAAAATAAAAAACCAAAAGGGTCAGACAAACGATCAGCCACAGGATCGGTCAAACTGCCAAACAGCTTGAAGAGAATAATCGGTAAAACACCTGCAATAAAAATTGGCAGCCAAGCAAATAGATTCAGTCGTTTATTGAATAGTTCTCGAAGCAGAAGAACGCCTCCAAATGCGAGCGTAAACAAACTTCCTATCGCGAGATAATACGGATGAATAAATCCGAGAAGCGTAATAGTAAGGACCAATAATCCTTGCCAAAGAAGACGTTTTGATTCTCCTATCGCATTGAGTAAAAGCAGCCAAACAAGCGGAACAACCCAAGCATACGACAAAGCAAAATGTGCTTCGATACGCTGCACTTGTGGATTCATTAATGCTATTAAAATACTGATCAAGGCTGCCCACCAAGCGCCTACCCCAAACCGCCGCTGTATTGCATACACGAGAATTGCGCAAAAAACAATTCCGAGCAGCATCAACATATTAATAATGCCGATTGTATGATTTTCTATTGGAATAAAAGAATTAATTCCAGCTAAAATCCAAGAGAGCAGCGGCTGATTATCAGTGTAGGTGACATGCTCACCATAAGGATATTGCATCCCCGTAAATTGTAAACCGTCATCGTACTTAACATAATAGCTCGGCGTGTAATAATTTTTAATTGCATCGCCATAGCGTCCCATCATGACTTCATTAGGCGCAGACATCACATCTGGCCAAGCTGACCAAACGCCTACCAGCGTTCCGAAAATGACAAGTAGAATTGGTAAATACTGCTTCATGAAAAGGTCGCACGCCAAACAATCTTGAGCAGATTCATAAATTCTGAAAACAAGATCGACAGACTGAGACTCGAAAATACAACGCCCTCACGCAACTCGACTTCGACAGCCTGTACATCGACTTCTTCTTGGCGGCTCGCCATGACGATGAGTTCGAGATCAAATAAATAGCGATTGGTCGTCGTCGCTAAAAAGATGTCACGACCTGTTTTGCTTACGCCTTTGAGTCCTGCCTGCGTATCATCGACAGGAATACGCAAGACGAGACGCATCATGTTGCGCAAAGACTTCGAAATCAAACGGCGCATCGCAGGTACAGATTTGTAGTAGCTCTTATCTCGCACACCTACCACAAGGTCTGCACCTTGATGCAGTGATTCTGCCACTTTGATGATACTTGGTATCGTGTACGGAAAATCGACATCAGTAAAGATGATTCGCTCTGCTTGACTCGTATTTATCCCGATACGTAGAGCAGCTCCTTTACCTTGATTCGGTTTTGAGCGAATAATCTGTATTCCTAGTTTTTCAAGCTGCTCGACATCAGCAGCAGAAATTCCCTTCGATGATCCATCATCGACCAAAATGACGTGCGGTCTAAAATTGAGCTCATCTTCAAGCATCGTAAGGCTGCGATCTATCATCTCGACCCAACCCTCGATCGGATTGTAGCAGGGCAGGACAATATCAAAGTGCAGCGGCTGAGCCATTGCGCAAATGTACAGCGATGATTGTCGCTGATTCATGCTTCTTGGCAGCACCTTTGCATCATCTTTACATCTGCTATGTGGACTCTGCTCGACCGATATCTGTTTAAATCCTATCTCAAAGCATTTGCCTTTGCGGTTTTGATTTTTACAATGATTTCTGTCGTCATTGATTTTGCCAATAAGCTCGACGATTTTCAAGAAGAAGATATTGGAATATGGCAAATCTTCAGCGAGTATTACATCAATTTTATTCCGTACATCAACATCCTGTTATGGCCGATGTACGCCTTGATTACGGTTGTCTTTTTTACGAGCCGCCTCGCCAATACGAGTCAATTTATTCCAGTCCTCAATGCGGGCTTTAGCTTCCGTCGTTTTTTAGTGCCATTCTTGATGGCAGCCACAGTTCTGGCTGGCATCCATGTCGTAGCTGCACATTATGTCGTGCCCAATGGCAACAAAGAGCGCATCAAATTTGAAAACACTTACGTTTGGAAACACGACGGAACAAGCCAAACAAATAATATCCATCGCTACACAGATTTTCCAAGTACGAAAATTTATATGCGATTTTATCGGCTCAAAGATTCAATCGGAAATGACTTTTTGCTAGAAGAGCATGATGGCCGCCAGATCACCCGCAAACTCTTTGCTCGCCAGATCCGCTGGAAAGAACGTCCAAATCAATGGACACTACAAGATTTTGTCGATCGGCGCATAGACGGCCTTGACGAAACGCTTCGCCGAGGCGTTTTGCTTGATACAATTTTTGATTTTACGCCCGAAGACTTTTATCGTCGCGAAAACCTCAAAGAAACGCTCAACAGTTTTGAGTTGCTCGACTTTATCTCCAAAGAGCGCGAGCGCGGCGCGAGTAATTTTCGTCTGTATGAAGTCGAATACCATCGCCGCTGGGCAGATCCATTCGTTCTCTTTATTCTCACCATAATAGGTGTAGCAGTGGCAGCGCGCAAAGTGCGCGGCGGCATCGGTATTCACCTCGCTATAGGAGCACTGATCGGAGCCTTGTATGTCTTCTTCTCTCGCTTTGGGACACAATTTGCGATCGCCTATGATGACTATCCGGTGTGGCTTGGCGTCTGGATTCCCAATATCATTTTCACAGGCGTTGCCTTGATTATGATGCGATTTGCGCAGAAATAAACCAAGCTATTTTTGAAATAGAAAAATGGGGCATCCGCTCATTACATGAGCGGCGGGCTATGCGGCAGCTCGCTATTCGCTCGGCTACTCCACTCAGCTTTGCTTCGTGTCGTATCTGCTGCGCACTGCCTACTATCCCTATGCCAATAAAAAAGAACTATGAGTTCTTGTCCATTTCCTCGATCTTCGAATCAATTCTATTGAGGATTTTTTCTTTGAGCGCCATTGCTTTGTCGAGCTTTTTCTGGATACGCTCTTTGTCTTCATCAGTTTCAGCTGCTTTTAGTTCCTCTTGACTTTCTTTGACTTTGAGCTCCACATCAGCAAGCAGCTTTTTCTTCATTTCTATTCCTTCTGCTTCTTCGGCTTTATCAAACATGATGTTTTCTGCTACACTGTCTTCCGTAGCAGCCTGTTTGCTTCTGTGTGCTTTTGGTATAAATACAGTTTCTCCAACTTGTCGTTGATTCATAAAGTTTGGAGAGACGATCTCAATACCTGCTTGATGCAGCTCATCAATTACATGACCAGTGAGTTTTGATTTTGTGCTGACGATAGATTTTGCATTTTCGAGTAGACCATGGATGCGATATACAATCGAAAAATCACCAAGCGACATGATGTGCACAAATGGATCACTCAAACCGCAGGCATTGGCAGCATTGATGAGTGCTTCTTCGATTTTGAGTCTATTGACATCATAGCCAAGTGAGCACTCGACACTGACGATTGTGCCAGACTGCCGCGTGACTTTAACAGGATTTGTCGCTAAGCTCAAATTGGGCAATGTCGTCAAATCGCGATCAGGTGTTTGGATTTCTGTATGAAATAAACCTTGCTCTGTGACGCGCCCAAAAATGCCATTGACGAGGATGAAATCACCTGGGCGAAAGCTCTTGCGCAGCTTGAGTGCGATACCTGCAAGTGCATTGCCGATAAATGTGGTCGAGCTCAAACCAAGGACAGCAGAGAGTACAATACCGATCAAACTCGTGATGCTACTTTTTTGATCGGATTCCATCGGTAAAGCCAAGATGACGCTCAGTATGCCGATAAAAGCGATCGAAAACAAGATGATCGATTTGATTAAGGCTTTATCGGTTTTGCCTTTGGCTTGTCGCTCAAGTATTTTTTGAATTAATACGTAGAGAACATAAAAGATGATCGCCGTCAAAACGACTGCATACCAATTATTGAAAATATCCTTTAAGAATTCCATGTTTGCGCTATTCTAGATCGTACAAATTTTATGACTTTAAAATATTCAATTGTGGTCGCTTTTGCTTGGGGTTTTTGTTTTGGACAAGCGCTGCGAAGTGGTGGCGGAATAAAATGAAGCCAGACGCCGTAATACAATGAAGGCGGCCGAGCGAACAGCGAGCCACGGAGCATAGCGACAGAAGCCGCATTTTTTCTATTAAAAATTCAATAGAAAAATTGCGGCTTCTGATGGCCCATAATTATGCTTTACAAATTATTTCTCCGCGTCGTATTTCGCTTTGTATTTCTCGTACAATGCTTTTTGCTTGTTGGATAAGTCAATCTTACGTCCTTGGATGTATGCGTCAGATAACTCGCTAGTGCGCGGATCAAAGACATCGCCTTCGCTCACAAAAAATGTAGCGTCTTTGCCTTTGGCGAGGCTCCCCGCTTGATCGCTGATTCCGAGTGTCTGGGCGGTATTGAGCGTCATGCTTTTGACCGCTTGCTCGTATGGCAATCCGTACGAAATGGCTTGACCAGCCTGAAAGACAAGGTTGCGCTGCTCCCACGCGCCATCATGCCCAAATGAGAACGTAACGCCCGCATCATAGAGGAGTTTTGGCAGCTTAAAGCACAGGTCTGTGTCTTCATCATCGCGATCTGGTAGGCGCTGCGTCGAGTTGATGATGACCGGTACATTGGCTGCCTTGAGGTCATCAGCTACACGCCAGCTATCGGCGCCGCCGACGATGCAGATGTTGATATCAAAGTCTTGTGCAATGTCAATGGCTTCGAGGATGCAGCGTGCATAATCAGTGCGGATATAGAGTCGTTTGCTCTTGTCGTACAAGCCGCGCATTGCCTCAAATTTGAGGTTGGTTTGCTTTGGTTTGTCGAGCTCTGAGTAGGCTTTGCCTTCGGCTAGATAATCGCGCAGCAATTTGATATTGTCAGCGTAGTCTTTATTGACTTTTACTGGTCCTGGCTCTGCCCACCAGCCGCTACGCGTGAAGTAATTGGGAAAGTTGAGGTAAATGCCATCATCTGCTTTGATGAGCGCGTCTTCGTAATGCCAAGCATCAAAGTGGACGATGCTACTTTGACCACTGATACGGCCGCCTACTGGTGAGATCTGCGCCATTAGCACGCCCATGGAGCGAACTGTTGGGGTGACTCTCGAATCTGTGCTGTAAGCGATAATGCTACGGATGCTTGGATTTAAAAATCCAGTTTCGCGATCATCACGTGTAGCACGTACGGCGTCGATCTCGACAAGACCGAGTTGTGTATCTGTGGCGATAAAGCCTGGATACATGTGTTTTCCTCGCGCATCAACGATCTCGTCAAAGGCTGTGCGATCGATCTTGATGCGAGTCGCATCACCGATCATGGTGATTTTGCCTTCTGAGAAACCAAGTGCGCCATTTTCGATGACTGTACCGTCTCCGACATGGATTTTGGCGTTTATATAGAGGATTCGTTTTGTTTGTTTGGCTGCTGGTGTCTGCTGAGCGAATAATCCGCTCACTACAAAAAGGCAGCTCAGGATGCTGATAAAAATTCGTGTTGTCATCATCTGAAAGTTGTTGTGAGAAATAGGATTAGTCGCGGAGCTCGTCTTCGACGTGATCGCAGTGATAGTGATGCTTGTGCTTCATTTTTGGTTTTCGTGTTTTCGCGCCGCCTTTTTTAGCATCGAGCATCATCTGTACGAGTAGAGCACGCTCCTCGCGAATCTGATCTCTGAGTTGCTTATCTTTTGCTTTGTCAAAGAAAATTCGGCCATCGATCATTGTCATTTCTGATTGAGCATAAATCGACAATGGATGATCTGACCAAAGGACGAGATCAGCATCTTTGCCAGCCTTGATACTTCCTACTCGATCATCGACTCGGAGGATTTTGGCTGGGTTGAGTGTGACGGTTTTCCAAGCATCTTCTTCGCTCATACCACCGAAGCGGACCATCTTGCCTGCCTCTTGATTGAGGCGACGCCCCATCTCGGCATCATCTGAATTGATACCAACGAGAACGCCTTGCTCATTCATGAGAGCTGCATTGTACGGGATGGCGTCGATGACTTCGTACTTGTACGCCCACCAGTCAGAAAACGTCGAACCAGCTGAACCGTGCTCTTGCATTTTGTCGGCGACTTTGTAGCCTTCGAGAATGTGTGTGAACGTATTAATGCGGAAATCAAACATCTCTGCAACGCGCATGAGCATGACGATTTCACTCTGCACATACGAGTGGCACGTGATGAAGCGCTGCTTACGGACAATCTCAAGGAGAGCATCCATCTCTAGATCTTGACGGAAGTCTTTGCTGCCTTTAGACTTTTCGTATTCGAGTGCGCGCTGGAAGTGATCGACAAAGACTTGCTCGACACCCATACGCGTCTGAGGGAAACGGCTGCGATAATTGTCGCCCCAGTTGCTTTGTTTGACATTCTCTCCGAGAGCGAATTTGATAAAGCCTGGTGCATTTTCGTACTTCATCTCCTCAGGCTGATAGCCGTACCGGAATTTGATCAAAGCAGACTGACCTCCGATTGGATTGGCAGAACCGTGAAGCAATTGCGCCATTGTTACGCCACCAGCAAGCTGACGATAGATATTGACGTCTTCAGAATTAACGACATCGCCGATACGGACTTCAGCACTACTGTATTGCGTGCCTTCATTAACGCCACGGCTGATTGCGATGTGCGAATGCTCGTCAATAATTCCACTCGTCAAATGCTTGCCAGTTCCGTCAATCGTTTTTGCTCCGCTTGGTGCTTTGAGACTTTTGCCTACTGATGAGATTTTCCCATTTTTAACAAGAACGTTTGCATTCTCAATGATGCCGTCTGCTTCATTTGTCCAGACTGTTACATTCTTGATGAAATACGTTCCTTGTTGTGGCTTGTCTGTCCAGCCATAGGCAAGCATCGGATACGTGACATTGATTTCATCGAGTGGATCATCTTCAGCAGCATCTGCTACCTTTTCATCCTTCTTTTTCTTGTCTTTCTTTTCGAGCGGCTCGCGTGTGATGTTTGCCGTCCATTTGATCCAACGACCGTTGGCGAGTTGACCGCGGCCGTTCATGTTATTGCCTTTGACTCGACCGCTGAGGCGCACGAGACCGTCTTCACCGTCTGGCGTAAATGACATTGTGATTAAGTCACCTTTGAGCGAATGTTTGACATCAAGTTTAGAACTGTCGAGAGCGATTTTTAAAGCTGGCTTGTCGCCACCATGTACTTCGAGTTTGGAGCTTTTGCTTCCGTAGCGTAGCGTATAATTTCCTTCGACGAAAACATCCTCTTTCCAAGCAGAATTGACATAGCCTTTTCCTTGTACCCAAGTATGGTGAATTGTGACTCCTTCTTCAAAGATTGATTTGTCTGTGATGATAAATGAAGCGACCTTGCCAGCAGCAAGAGTGCCGACTTGATTGTCGAGACCATAGTAGCTAGCAGGTACAGTGGTCAATGCTGCTAGAGCAGCAGATTCATCAAGACCAGCTTCGACAGCTTTTCGGATATTTTTCCAAAAAGCCTTCGTGTCTTTCTTGCCTGATGATGTGAATGCGAATGTGATACCGCCTTCATTGAGACGTTTTGCATTACTTGGTGCAAGCGCCCAATGACGCATATCGCCTAGGTCCGCTTGGAGAGCATCAAACGGATCTGTCACATCGTAAGCATCAGGATAATAAACTGGTACGATCAGTTTGGCATTTGTTGCTTTGATTTCATTGATGCGCATGTACTCGTCTCCCGTGCCACGCATGATGTAGTTTTTGCTAAACTCTTTACCTAGAGTAGCAGCACGAAGCAGCTCAAGGCGATCGCGTACTTCAAAAACCTGCGGCAGGTTCTGAGCGTCATTCCAAGCTTCAAGAGAAAGGTTTGTTTCTTCTGGAGACGTCTTTGTATACCAAGCAGCATTCATGTATGTCTGACGAAAAAGAGAAATCGCACCCATCAAAGACGATGGATAATTTTGAGTACTTGTTCCTTTCTTAAAAGACAAATTGTGCGAAGCCTGCTGCTTCATGATGAGCATGTTTTCGCGATCATCACCAGTACTGACCGCGACCGACGTACCACGCGACAAACCATCCCATCTGTGTGCCACTACAGTCCCGAATCCGAGCATTCTGAGAGCTTTAGCAGCATCCTTATTGTGCGTAAATTCTGAAGCAGCATCAAACTCAGTTTTGAGTGCTTCATTCCAGCTGTATGCGCCAGATTTATTACTGAGCATTTGCGGCTGGCTTCGAGAGCGCTCACCTTCAGCTTTTGGCTTCGGCATTCCATAATTTGAATACGGCTCTACAAAGGCAGGATAGATATGCTTCCCCTTTGCATCGATGACAACCGCGCCCTTTGGTACTGACGCAGGCCCAACTGAAACAACCTTTCCATCTCTGATGACGAGCGTAGCATTTGATTCCGTTTTGCCAGGTGCTGTTGTGATTGTAGCATTTGTGATGGCATAATAACCCTCGCGTTCGTCATAGACGCCATTGCGAGGGTATGTTTCTTGAGCTGCGATCTGCCAGCAGATGGCACAGAGCGCAACAAGGAGTGATAAGTGCTTCATAAGAGTACAAACTGATTTTTTGGTGTCATTGTTTGGTCACACAAGTTCTCAAAAAAGATTGAGAGGCCATCCGCCTCATTTCGCTACGCTTCACTCGCCGGTCGCTATGCTACGTGGCTCGCTGTTCGCTCGGCCGCTTCGTTGCACTTCGCGTCTAGCCTAACGGCTACCACTGCGCAGCGCTTGTCCACGACAACCGAAAATTTACCAATGAATTATCCAAGAAAATGAACTATTCATCGTGATATTGCGATATCATAATATGGGCGCATCAAAGACAGAAGTTTTTAGTGAAAAGCAGAATGCAATAGCAAGATTAGCAAAAGCACTTGGGCATCCAGCTCGAGTAGCAATCATACAATATCTGCTCAAGCAAAATTCTTGTATTTGTAAAGAAATTGTGGATGAATTACCTCTTTCGCAACCATCCATTTCGCAGCATTTGCTTACGCTCCGATCTGCTGGACTTATTGTTGGTTCATTTGAAGGACCGACAATTTGCTACTGTTTAGCTCCTCAATCTGTAGATGAAATTCAACGCTTTCTCTCTCTTATACAGCAACACTCAATTCAAAACCGCGATCTATGACTCTTTCAGAATGTATTACTGCCTTACAATCGATGACTAACTCAGTCAGCTTCAAAATGGAAAATGGTGAAAGCTTGCCGCCGCATTTTCATATTACAGAAGTTGGGCTGACAACGAAGCATTTTATCGATTGCGGAAAAACGATCCATAAAGATGAATATGTGTCATTTCAGTTGTGGTATAATGATGCAGATCTCGAGCATCGCCTTAAGCCGAGCAAGCTGCTCTCGATTATCCAAAAATCAAAAGATAAATTGCAGCTCGACGATCATGAAATCATCGTCGAATATCAAGGCGAGACAATTCAATTGTATTCTCTTAAAGTAATTGATGCTGGATTTGTTTTGGTCAATAAGTCAACGGCTTGCCTTGCTCAAGATCAGTGCATACCATCATTTGTAGGTCTAGAGATGGCGACGCAAGACTCATGTTGCTCAGGTAGCAACTGCTGCTAGAGATGGCTGAGGGATAGAAGGCAGCGCGAGCCTGCGAGCGGATTTTTTCAGGTTTATTTTTTAATAGAAAGATTTAAAGTTTTCTATTAAAAAATAAACCTGAAAAAAACTAGGCTACCGTACTGCCGAATAGCCCGACCGCGTAGCGGGCAGCCCCTAATATATTATTCTGATTGAAACTTCTCAAAAAAGACTCACCTTTGTGATTGGGATATGAAATATTTGATCATCGGTCTTGGGAATATCGGAGCGGAATACGACGGAACACGCCACAATATTGGTTTTGATGTGCTCGACGCACTGGCAGACTCAAAAGGTGCAACTTGGGAGTCTGCTCGTCTCGGTAGTGTCACAACTATTAAGCATCGCGGCAGACAGCTTATTTTGCTTAAGCCTTCAACGTACATGAACCTGAGCGGCAAGGCGATGAAGTTTTGGCTGACAGAACAGAAAATACCCGTAGATCGAAGTCTTGTTATCGTCGATGATCTAAATCTCGACCTTGGAGCGTTACGGATGCGTGCCAAAGGCGGTGCTGGTGGACATAATGGATTGACTGATATTGAGCAGCGTCTTGGATCGAGTGCATATCCGCGGTTACGTTTTGGAATAGGAAATGATTTTTCGAAGGGCAGACAAGTCGATTTTGTGCTCGGGAAATGGAGCTCAGAAGAGAAGAAACAACTCGAAAAATTGATCGAGCATGCTTGTAAGATGGTGCTCAGTTTTGCCTCGATTGGACTTCAGCGAACGATGAGTGACCTGAATCGAAATGCTTAGAAGCAAAGGTCGAAGGAATCAAATTCAAAGGCGATTCTAGTTGTACCTTCGCAGCTCGATTGCATTAATCATCATACTATGAATTACGACGTCATCGTCATCGGCTCTGGCCCTGGAGGATATGTAGCAGCTATCCGCTGTTCGCAGCTTGGAATGAAGACTGCGATTATCGAAAAATATCAAACGCTTGGTGGTACTTGCCTCAATGTAGGTTGTATTCCATCTAAAGCACTGCTTGATTCTAGTGAGCATTTTCATGCAGCCGAGCACAAATTTGCAGATCATGGTATCGTGATCAATAAGCCGAAAGTCGACATCAAACAAATGATGGCGCGCAAACGCGATGTCGTTAGCGTCACATGCAGTGGTGTAGAGTTTTTGATGAAGAAAAATAAAATCGATGTCCACCACGGACATGGTTCGTTCAAAGATCCGAATACGGTTACTGTCACTGCAAGCGATGGTAAAGCAACAGATCTTACTGCTAAGAATATCATCATCGCTACAGGAAGCAAGCCAACGACTCCAGCTGCATTTAATTACGACAAGAAGCGTGTCATCACAAGCACAGAAGCATTGTCACTTGATAAAATACCGAAGCATCTAATCATCATCGGAGGCGGTGTGATCGGCCTTGAGTTAGGTTCTGTCTACGCACGTATTGGAGCAGAGGTCAGCGTCGTTGAATACTTGGATCGCATCATTCCAGGAATGGATAAAGATGTCGCCAAAGAACTCATGCGTTCCTTGAAAAAGCTTGGCATCAAGTTTCATCTCAAGCATAAAGTAACCGAAGTTAAAGCAACAAAAACCACCGTTACTGTGACGGCCGAAGCTCGTGACAAAGCTGATGCAGAACCGCTTGTCCTCAAAGGCGATTATTGCTTAGTCGCAATTGGCCGTAGACCATACACAGATGGACTTAATCTCGAAGCAGCGGGACTCAGCACTGATGATCGCGGTCGCATTCCTATTGATAAGCATCTTCGTACAGATCAGCCACACATTTACGCAATCGGTGATGTCGTTCAAGGAGCAATGCTCGCTCACAAAGCCGAAGAAGAAGGCGTTTTCGTAGCAGAAGTCATCGCTGGTCAATCACCACATATCGACTACAATTTAATTCCAGGTGTTGTCTATACATGGCCAGAAGTTGCAGGTGTAGGACAAACTGAAGAACAAGTCAAAGAAGCTGGCACTCCGTACAAAGTCGGCAAGTTTCCATTCAAAGCACTTGGCCGAGCTCGTGCGAGTAGTGATACAGAAGGTCTCGTCAAAATCATTGCTCACAAAGAGACAGACGAAATACTCGGTGTGCACATGTGTGGAGCGCGTGTAGCAGACGGCATCGCTGAAGCAGTCATCGCTATGGAGTTTAGAGCAAGTGCAGAAGATATCGCTCGGGCGAGTCACGCACACCCAACATATATGGAAGCCATGAAAGAAGCAGCTCTAGCAGCTACTGACAATCGTGCGATGCATGTCTAGGCTAGGACTCATCTTGTTGAGTCTCTTTTGTGTCGCTTCACTTACTGCACAAAATAAATCTGCTCAAGCAGCGCTCGACAAGCTCCTTGCTGATCCTGTTATGCAATCTGCATCGATGACGCTTCATGCTGTTGATTTGAAAGATGGTAGGACGATCGTTTCGCATCGCTCACGTGCAGCACATACGCCAGCGAGCATCATGAAAGTCGTCACTTCGGCAGCGGCACTCAACGTACTCGGAGCTGATTTTCGCTTTGAGACACGACTTGCATATTCTGGTGAAATAAGTAACGGCGTCCTTGATGGAGATCTGTACATCATCGGCTCTGGTGATCCGACTTGGGGAAGTGACGAACTGGAAGGTGCGAAACCATTCGATGCACAAATTCGAGAACTCGTAGCAGCCATTCAGCAGGTAGGAATAACTGAAATCACAGGCTCAATCATCGGAGATGGTACGGCGTATGAATCGGCTGTCAATGCCCCGACTTGGCAATGGAATGATCTCGGCAATTATTATGGTGCTGGTGTCAGCGGACTCAACATCAACGAAAATCGCTACAAACTCACATTCGATCGTTCAACATCGCCAGGTGTCAAAACAAGTATCATAAGTCTAGAGCCGCAGCTTCCTTACGTTCGTTTCCAAAATGAAGTCACGACTGGACCACAGGGCAGCCGCGACGAAGCCTACATTTTCGGTGCGCCGCTCAATTACGAACGTGCAATACGCGGAACGATTCCTCCGGGGAGCAAACCATTCACAATTAAAGGTTCGATTCCTGATCCGCCATTTTTTGTCGCCTATTCACTTGCGCAAAAACTCGCTCAAGCGAAAATCAAAATCAGCAACCGCGTCACGACTCAGCGCATTCGAAATTTAGATAATCAGCCACAAGCGCAAGTCACAACTTTGGCGACATATAACAGTCCGCCGCTGAGCGCTATCGCCGATCGCTGCAATAAAGAATCGATCAACCTTTACGCAGAGAGTATGCTCAAAGCACTCGGCAAAAAAGCTAAAAACTCAGCAAGCACAGAAGCAGGCGTCGAAGCAGTCTATGACTTTTATGAGTCGCGAGGAGTAAACATGAAGGCAGCATTTATCGAAGACGGAAGCGGTCTCTCGCCTCGTACAGCGATCTCTGCTCGTCATATTACAGATATTCTTTCGGTCATCTCACGCGACCAAATACTCGCGACCCAAGTCAAGCCATCGCTTGCCGTAGCCGGTGAGAGCGGTACGCTCAAATACATCCTTAAAAACTCGCAAGCCAAAGGCAAAATACAAGGCAAAAGCGGCAGCATGACACGTGTCCGTGCGTATGCAGGATACGCGACCGCAGCCAATGGTCATGAGATCGCCTTCTGTGTCATCGTCAATAATTTTGACTGTAAGAGCAGCGTGATGCGCAAAAAACTCGAGCCACTTCTCGAAGCGCTCACCAAGTAAATTTCGAAGAATAAAAATGTGGGGCTGCCCGCTCGCAAGCTCGCGGTCGGGCTATGCGGCACTCTCTCCGAGTTCCTTTACAGTCACTCGGAGTTCAGACAACACCTCCTATCCCTCAGCCAGCAGCTTTATACTCTGAGAGGACAAGCGCTGCGAAGTGGTGCGTAGCAGACGCGAATTTTTTATGAGCGGCCGAGCGAGTAGCGAGCCACGAAGCATAGCGACCGCAGCTGGAGGCTGCGGATGGCCCATAAAATTTACCCTTCGTTGTGTTTAGGATAATACTTGGCGTAAACGAAAATTAATCCAACTGTAAATACAATCATGCTCAACAACCACAACCAATAGCCTAAACAGTATTGAGTAATATCGCTGTAAGCACCGTTTTCTCCAGTGATGATTTCATCTACAAATAGATAGAAACAAAGGGCAATCGTAGTCGCAACTGCACCAAGTCCTATCGCGACTCGCTCACGGATACATGTCGCTATCCATGCTATAAAGAGTATTGGATTGGCGAGCCAAACAAATGCTCCTGCTGACCCAAAGAGCATACCAAGCCACCCCATCGCAACTAAGCCAAGTGAAAACGACCAAGCATCATAATCTGTTCGATCGATATAAAAAGCTTCGCAAAAAAGGGAAATCGAATAGATCAAAAAACTTAAGCCAAGAACGATATACTTATACTTAGAAAACTGTTTCATTGATTCTAATATAAGGTGTCTTGAGCATAGATTTAGTAAGCCCCTTTGTACCGACGGATAAACCACTCAAGGATCAACAAGCCAATGAGGGCAAAGAAAATCCACTTGAGATTGATGACAGCTCTCGTCTTGAGCGTGCTATACAGTGTCGGTCGGACAGTCTCATCACCAGAAATCCGCTCAGCTAATGTGCTGATGCCATCGAGTGTGCGCTGCTCTCCTCCTGTGCGCTCTGACATGAGACGGAGGAGTCCATAATCAGCAGTCGTTTCGAAGAGCTCAAGCTGGATCGGCTTAATGCTAAAGCGGCCATTGGAGGTCAATTTATTGCCATCGACTTCGACTGAGGCTGTATAGCGATAGCTGCCAGTCGGCAGAATACCAGCATCAAGCGTGTAGGCACTCGTGGTCTTGCTCATCGTAAACGAAAATTGCTTGCCGTCTTGATCGGTCAGTGTTACGCTCGCATCAGGATCATTGATAAGCTCATAGCTTTCGTTGTAGAGTTCAGCATCGATAAAGACGTGCTCGTTTTCGTCGTAGAGATTTTTGCTAGCATTGGCTCTAAAGCGTCGTTTATCGCGCTTGACACTGAGGTATTGAAGTGTCTTGCCGAGCAACTCATCGACTTGCTCAAAGTGCTGCTGCTGCAAGTAATTAAAGATTCGCCATTTGAAAATGCCTTCGCCGCAGATGACTGCTTGCTTGATACCATCGCGCTCTCCAAAAACCATCAAGGGATAGCCTGTCTCTACAGTGCCGATCTTTTGTTCTAGCAAAACGTCAGTGTTGCCCCCTGCTGCATATTCGCCAAACGGACTTTGCAAGGGCGGAAAGCGCTTGGTCATGGCAATCAGCTCGTCACTGATTGTAAACAAGTTAAATCCAGAAGCCATCACTGGCTGCACATCGTTGACATTGACATTTGCGCCTTTGAGTGTGATCAAGTCTTGTGCTTTGCCAAAGGCGTTAAGATTCGTCTGTGCACCAAGAATAAACAGATGCGGGATTTTGCCTGTGCGAAGATCGTTTAGTAAATCCGTAGCAGGGTGTGCTTTGCTCGGCAGCTGATGCAAAATGACAACATCATACTTGGAAACTGTCCTTGGAAGCTCGGCTCCGATTTTGAGCGTGACTTCGTAGTTTTTATTACCGTCATAAGCTGCCTTCAGTGCAG
Organism: Saprospiraceae bacterium; assembly: GCA_020631455.1. Taxonomy (GTDB): domain Bacteria; phylum Bacteroidota; class Bacteroidia; order Chitinophagales; family Saprospiraceae; genus JAHDHF01. Next base: position 37,519 of record JAHDHF010000003.1, on the reverse strand, counting down.
TTAAGTCAGGATGCGGAGCTGCGGCTGCTATGAGTATTTGCTGTCGAGCATCAAGAATTTCGACAAAGATGTCTTTGGAATTGTTTGCTCGACTGGCTTCGCCGCTGACGCCTGTCAAACTGATACGGTAGCGCTGAGTACCAGGCTTGTCAGCAGGCAAGATGATTTCCTTGGTTGTAAAAAAGTCTTTGCCGCTGATTGCGATCGGCTGCGAATCAAGAAGCTGCCCACCATCACCAACTTTGCTGACACGGAGCGTCGAGCCTGCTCCAGCACAATTAAACGCTGATACATCGACTTGAATGCTAAACTTGTCTCCGAGATATGCGATGTTATTATGAAAGACACGCTTGAGCACGAGGTCTCGCTTTGGTGTCGTATCGCCTACGGCGATTGTAAAAATCGGTGCTCCGAGTTTGGGCGCGAGATAAAGTGGATTGCTCCCTTGATTGTAAATACCATCTGAAGTCAACACGACTGCTCCAAGATTTTGATTGCCGTAGAGGTCGTACACTTCATTGATGACAGAAGACATATTCGTCATCTTATCTCCAAAAGAAATATCGGATGACTCGCTCAACTCTGAGCCAAACGTGTATTCGATGACATCATATTGCTCTTGAAGTGTTGTAGATAGGTTTGCAATTTCTGATGTCAATGTTGCAGAGTCAGCATCTGTCAATGCAGCTTTCATCGACTCACTCACATCTGTTGCGATGACGACGATTGGCTTTCTCGTCTCCGTCTCCATGTTTTTGAGCAGCGGTGAAAGCAGCAGCATAGCAATGCCTGTAACAGCAAGCCCACGCAAAATCGATAAGAAAATATTGAGTCCCGTCGATTTTTTGCCAAAAGGCTTTGCCTTTACATAGAGTAGAGCTGCTACAGCTATCCCGAAGAAAACACAAAGCCCGATATACCAGAGCGGATATTGAAAGGTCAATTCCATGCGATACTGTGACGTACGAGTAGCTTAATAGCCACGCGTCATGTAGGAATTATATTCATGAACGATTTTAAGCAGATCACGCTTTTTAAATGCGCCACGCTTAATCTTTGCTACGAGTTGGGGATATTCTTCGAAATACGTGATCATCAACGGCTTGAATCTCGGGTACAAGACTTCAAAAAGATAGTCGCCATCATTTTCAAGGAACGTCTGCGTAAAGCCGCGCTCTTTATCGGTATTCCAATATTCGTACACTTTAATAGGGCCGCCACTATTCATACGCCGCATAAATACTGAATAGCCGTATTTGAATGATGGTACAACATCGTAGATTTTACTATCAAATGTTTCACCATTTGCTGTGAATGATTTGATACTTAATGGCTTGTAACTTGTCACTTCATCTGTAGCAGAATCACGAAATACAACTTTGACCGAACGTACAGCCGGAGTTGCTACTTTTACTTTGCCTGTGAGCGTATCGCCAGTGTTGAGTACGACAAACCCATCTTGCCAAAGCTGTCCAAAAGCATCGTTTGTTGAGATCAAAAGACTGAAACAAATAAATGCCGCAAGACTTAAAACACGTACACTGGCATGAAATCGGTTACTCAACATAAGGAGACCAAAGATAGACAGATCAAGCATTGCCTTTTTACCCAATTTACAATTCGACGTTATTGTGATGTTATGATGAATGCTCCAAGTAATGCGTGAACTATCTTGGCATAACCTTCTTGAATAATTTTATTCTATGAAACAATTTTTCATTGCCCTTATTTGCCTATTGAGCCTTAGTACTCAGCTTGATGCAGCATTCATCTTGTTGCCGATGGACAAGCAGCAGTCCAATCATCTCAAAGCATACGGCATCACTTACTGGGTACTCGAAAAGGATGTTCAATCTTGGTGGCTACTCAATTATCGTGGCGGCAGCTTTGCGTTCCAGCATACAAAGACATTCGAAGAAGAATGTCTCTTTAGAGATGTGACATACGAGGTTATCTCTGATGCAGCCTTCAATAAAATCATCGCTGACATCGCAGATCCAGAAGCCAACATGGACGCCATACGCCTCGAAGTGCCGCCCAAGATCGCAGTCTACACACCGACCGAAAATGCCAAAGGCGAAACAATCCAACCTTGGGATGATGCCGTAACACTCGTCTTGACATACGCCGAGATTCCGTACGAAGTCATTTACGATGATGAGATCATGGCCGATTCACTCCAACACTTTGATTGGCTGCACTTACACCACGAAGACTTCACTGGGCAATACGGAAAATTCTATCGCAGCTATCAAAACCAGCCTTGGTATCGCGAAAACCAGCGCAAGATGGAAGCCCTCGCCACCAAGCACGGCTTTGACAAAGTATCGCAACTCAAACTCGAAGTCGTCAAGCGGATTCGTGATTACGTTGGAGCAGGCGGATTCATGTTTGCCATGTGCTCGGCTACAGACACCTATGACATCGCTTTGGCTGCCGAAGGTCTCGACATCTGTGAGCACATGTATGATGGCGACGCACAAGATCCGACAGCCCAATCCAAGCTCGATTTCAATAAAACATTCGCCTTCAAGAAATTTCAGCTTGTCAAAGACCCTCTCGAGTACGAGTACTCAGACATTGACCACTCCAAAGGTCGCAAAGTCGATCAAGCGATAGATTTCTTCACACTTTTTGATTTTAGCGCAAAATGGGATCCAGTGCCGACCATGCTAACTCAAAACCATACACGCACAGTCAAAGGCTTCATGGGGCAGACGACAGCCTTCCGTAAGCCACTGATCAAGTCAGAAGTCCTTATCCTCGGCGAGAACAAGCCAGCCAACGAAGCGCGCTACATACACGGCGTATTTGGCTACGGCACATGGACATTTTACGGCGGTCATGATCCAGAAGATTATCGTCACTACGTGCATGATCCAGCCACAGATCTCAATCTCCACCCCAATTCTCCTGGCTATCGTTTGATATTAAATAATGTCCTTTTTCCAGCAGCCAAGAAAAAGAAACGTAAAACCTGACAACAGAATAATTGTGGGCCATCAGCAGCCGTATTTTTTCTATTAAAAATTCAATAGAAAAAAATACGGCTGCTGTCGCTATGCTTCGTGGCTCGCTATTCGCTCGGCCGCTTCATTACATTCGCGTCTGGCTACGCCACCACTTCGCAGCGCTTGTCCAGTCTCATGGCGAGGGCTGCTACACTCGCACCAAGGATGGGAGCAGCGCGAGCACAGCGAGCGGACGCCAAGCGAAGCGCGGGCGGCTAGGTACCGTACTGCGGACAGCCTGATGCTGCCACAAATTTTGTGGCGGCAGGTGCCCAAATCCACCTTCCAAAAAACAAAAAAAGAGACCGTAGGCTAAATGTGACAATATGCCTAACTTTGTGCGCCTTTTCAGGCACCCAATCTAGAAATCCGAATACCACATTATCTATGGAATATCTAATTTACATTCTCCCAATCTTTGGACTCATCGGTCTCGCTTACATGGCGATCACCGCTTCATGGGTCAATAAACAAGATGCCGGTAACGATCGCATGCGCGAAATCGCAGACGCCATCGCAGACGGCGCCAAAGCATTTTTGTCTGCTGAGTATCGTTTGCTCTTCATTTTTGTTATTGTAGCAGGTTTACTCCTAGGCATTTTAAGTTGGTATGTCCCGACGACACATTGGTTCATCGTGGTTGCATTTGTGATTGGAGCGCTCTTCTCCGCTCTAGCTGGCTCGATCGGTATGCGCGTCGCTACAAAAGCAAATGTCCGCACAACACAAGCTGCTCGCACAAGCTTGAGCAAAGCACTCAAAGTATCATTTAGCGGCGGTATGGTCATGGGGCTTGGGGTTGCTGGTCTTGCAGTCTTCGGTTTGAGTTCACTTCTAGCGATTCTTTACTTCTGGCTCATGGGCGGCGAGTGGGGCGTCGATGGAACTGCTAAAATGACAGTAGTCCTCGAAGCACTTGCTGGTTTCTCACTTGGAGCTGAGAGTATTGCTCTCTTTGCACGCGTAGGTGGCGGTATCTACACAAAAGCTGCTGATGTAGGAGCTGACCTTGTCGGTAAAGTCGAGGCTGGTATCCCTGAAGATGATCCTCGTAACCCAGCAACCATTGCTGACAACGTTGGTGATAACGTAGGAGACGTAGCTGGTATGGGAGCTGACCTTTTCGGTTCGTATGTAGCGACTGTCCTAGCAGCGATGGTACTTGGTAATTATGTTATCCGTGATATGGGTGGTGCCGTTTCAGATTCTTTCGGCGGTCTCGGTCCGATTCTCCTTCCAGTTGCTTTGGCAGGATTCGGCATCGTGTTCTCTATCATCGGAAGCTTCTTGATCTCAGCTAAAGACGATAGCAAAGAATCACAAGTACAAGCAGCTCTTAATCGCGGAAACTGGGTTTCAATCATTTTGACTGGTATTGCAGCATTTGGTTTGATTTACGTCATGCTTCCTGGTGAAATGACAATGGCATTCTTCGGTGAGGCAGATCGCACGATCAGCTCAATGAATGTATTCTACGCAGTATTGATTGGTCTTTTTGTAGGCGCAGCAATCTCGATGGTAACTGAGTACTACACAGGCATCGGCAAAAAGCCAGTCATGAGCATCATCAACAATTCTTCTACAGGAGCTGCGACGAATATCATCGCTGGTCTTTCGACAGGTATGATGAGTACAGCTATTCCGATTTTACTTTTTGCAGGTGCAATCTGGGGAGCATACGAGCTTGCAGGATTCTACGGGGTAGCGATCGCTGCATCAGCGATGATGGCGACGACAGCTATGCAGCTTGCGATTGACGCATTCGGCCCTATTGCTGATAATGCTGGTGGTATCGCTGAGATGAGCGAACTCCCTGAAGAAGTGCGCACACGCACAGACATCCTTGACTCAGTTGGTAATACGACTGCTGCAATCGGAAAAGGGTTTGCAATCGCTTCTGCTGCATTGACAGCACTTGCATTGTTTGCAGCTTATGTCACATTCACAGGTATCGAAGGAATCAACATCTTCAAAGCAGACGTTCTTGCTTGCTTGTTTGTTGGTGGTATGATTCCAGTTGTTTTCTCAGCACTTGCGATGAGCAGCGTTGGTAAAGCAGCAATGGAGATGGTAAAAGAAGTTCGCCGTCAGTTCAAAGAGATTCCTGGCATAATGGAAGGTACAGGCAAGCCTGACTACGCAAGCTGTGTCGATATCTCGACAAAAGCTGCGCTCCGTGAGATGATGCTTCCAGGTGCGATCACGATCATCACGCCACTAATCGTTGGTTTTGTGATGGGTGCAGAGTGCCTTGGTTCGTACATGGCAGGTGTCGCAGTGAGCGGTGTTCTTTGGGCGATCTTCCAAAACAATGCAGGTGGCGCTTGGGACAATGCGAAGAAATCATTTGAAGCAGGTGTCATGATCGACGGCAAGATGACGTACAAAGGATCAGACGCACACAAAGCTGCTGTAACAGGAGACACAGTTGGTGATCCATTCAAGGACACATCAGGTCCATCTATGAATATCTTGATCAAATTGACTTGTCTTGTCGGTCTTGCGATCGCTCCAATCTTGGGCGGCCACGGCGCAGAGGGTCACGGTTCTATCGAGAACACACCAACGATTGAGCAGCAAATTCAAGACGTTGAATCACTCGGCGATGCTGATGATATCTACAAACTCGAAGACGAAATCGATTACACGAAGTAATCAAACATCTTCTCTAGAGAAAACGCTCCTTGATTCATTCAAGGGGCGTTTTTTTTATGGGCCATCCGCTCGCCAAAGGCTCGCGGTCGCTATGTTCCGCAGCTCGCTATACGCTCGGCCTCAGCTAAGCCGAGTCTGCCGCAAGCGGCACTGCTGCACAGCGCTTGTCCGAGGATTTAATCTTTGCTTACCTGCTTGATCGGAGCAAAGCTCACCAACCCGATACCAAGAAAAATCAACAAGCCTGCACCAACTTGCCCGAGCGTGAGCGAATCACTCTTTGCGAGTATCGCGATGATGATCGCAAGCACTGGCTGCAAATAAATGTAAATACTGACCACAGATGGATTGAGCCGCTTGAGTGCAACACCATTAAACAAGTAGGTCAAAAACGTCACACCAATCAAAACATACGCGATCGCCCACCAGATAGATGTCGGGATAGCAGTCCAATCGACTTGAGTTAAATCCTCCCATCCAAATGGTACAACCATCACAATCCCAATCGTGAAGATCCATCGCACAACAGTGAATGGACTATACTTTTTCATCAGCGGCTTGACAAGCACGAGATAACAAGCATAACTCGTCGCATTGATCCAAACAAGAAGATCGCCAAGCGCACCGCCGCCACTCAGGTCAAAGCCGCCTTTTGAGATTCCTATGAGTAAAATCGCACCTGTGACACCAAGCACGACACCAGCTATTTTCATAGCCGTGAGCCGCTCGCTCCCAGCGAGTACAGCCACGATCAAGACCAAAATCGGTGTCGTGGTCATGATAAGCGAAGCATGAATCGGTGTCGTGAGGTTTAAGCCTTCAAAAAAGCACAATTGATTGATCGCGACACCAAAAGCAGCACAAATCACAAGTCGGAGGATGTCCTTTCCCTCGATTTTCTCTCGCGGACCAAACGGAACAATGAGCCAAAACAAAAGTGCCGCCGCTAAGACTCGCATGATGATAAAACCCGAAGGTTCTACATACGCAGGCATGACGAGTTTTGCTACCGTATAATTTCCTGCATACAAAAGCGAGACACAAAACAAGGCGAGATGCGCCAAAGCAACAGGGATTTGACGGACATCTGTCATCAAGCAGGAACTACAAATCGCAATGCAACAAACTGCGCCCCAAATCCCACTGCATAGCCGCCCCACAAATCAACAGGACGATGTGCGCCAAGCAGCAGGCGAGCTGTGCCGACCAAGCCAGCCAAGACAATCAAACAGCCAAGCACAAGATAAATCGCCTGATAATCAGCAACTGTAAAATAATGATACGGACGCACCAACAACAGCGAAACCATCCCGATCAAACCGCCCATACCAACTGCGTGAAGGCTTATTTTGCTAAACACATTGACAAAAAATGTGATAAATAATGCCACGACTGAACCCAAAATCATGCTGACATACAAGGCTGGTATTTCGGGCAGCTGCCGATAATTCATAAACATCCACAACACGAATATGATCACAACGATAAGGGGTCCGATTCGATCATTCCGTTCTGGCATCTCAAGGCTGCTGACAAACCCTAAAAATCGCATCATCACGACAGCCGCCAATGGCAAGACCGCAGTCTGAATAAATGTCCGAAGCGTGAGTACTTGATACCACTGTACACAAGTCTCCTGATCCGGCCGCACACAAGCAGCCAAATTGCCAAATGCGTCAGGTGCTAAAATCATAAACAGCATCAAGCCGTACGTCAGCACAAAGACTGGATGCAGCAGCAGTGACACAAATTGAGCCCCAAAATCAAACAGGCGTTTCATAGAAGTCTCAAAAGTAAATCTTTTGCATCAGCAATGCGAGAAAGATGATAAGCCATCTCTTTGTTCTCTTTTCGGCTGAGGGATAGGAGCAGCGCGAGCGAATGCAATGAGCGAAGCGGATTTTTCTATTTCTTTTATTTAATAAAAAAGAAATAGAAAAAGCTAGGCTACCGTACTGCGTATAGCCCGACCGCTGAAGAATGAAATGATGCAGCGGGCAGCCCTCAATCATTCTACTTTTCTTCGCGTTTTTTACTGCGCAGTATTTTGTTTACGAATTGAGACTTGCTTTGATCAAAACACATACATGATGCAATTGGATTGGCATAGAGATGAAGTGTCATAAGGGTCTCTGAAATAGGCGAAAGACTATGATAACCGAGCGCGTCATTCATGTACGAGATGTCGCCTTCACGTCGGGTGATTTGCTTTACGCATTTTAGATCGGTGTTCCCTTGATTTTCGTAGAGGCATTCTTGCAGCTCACCGCTTGCGATATAGACCCAACACTCTTGGCCGCCATGATTGTGAATTGGTGTTTTTTGACCTTGCTTCCAGCAGAGGAGTAGGAGTTCGTAATACTCATTCTCAATAATGCAATTGCGTGTGTAGCATTTATCAGACCAAGTAGCATAAGGCTGAAACTCACTCTTAGGGATGCGAATGCGCTCCACTATATGAACATACTCATCTCCAGAACACGTCGCTAAACTGTCAAGAAGTTGTTGAAGTGTCTGAATGTGCGTAGATGAATGTCCGATACTGCCTAGTTATGTTTGATGAGCGACACAAAAGTACAACTTTATCGAGCGAGGGCTCGCGTTGCTCTCTTGAGAACAGATTCGGAGCATCTTTGCAGCTTATTGAATTCGCTCTATGAAATCTGATCTTCGTCTTTTTAATGCAATCGCTGAAGCCCTCCTCGATGCCGAGCAGCAACAGCCCGTGACGTCATACATTCCTGCTACAGAGATTTACGATCATGTCGATCTAAAACTTAAAGATGAGCCAATGTCAGAAGCAGATTTTGAGGCATCGATCACAGAGCTTATTCTCAAAACACCGCGTACGTCAACAGATCATTTTTTTAATCAGCTGTTTGGCGGACGACAACCTAAAGCTGTGGTCGGAGAGCTGCTCGCAGTCTTGCTCAACAACAGTATGTACACATACAAGGTCGGCGGACCGATGATCGCTGTCGAGAAGACGATCATCAAAGAAATTTGTAAACGAATCGGCTATCCTGAAGGCAGTGATGGCACGATCGCCACTGGCGGATCAATGACTAATTTTATGGGAATGCTCATGGCACGCGACCACGTCGATCCGTCTGTCAAAACCAAAGGCAGCTCAGGCAAGCTCATTGTCTATTGCTCAGAAGCATCGCATTACTCCAATGCAAAAAATGCTGCATTTTCTGGCATTGGCCGTGACAATATCCGCTACATCAAGACAGACGGAGAAGGCCGACTCGCTCCTTCTGATCTCGAAAAACAAATCAGCAACGACATAGCAGCAGGACTGACGCCTTGTTGCGTCATTGCGACATCAGGTACGACTGTTCTTGGCGCGTTTGATCCAATCAATCCTATCGCTGACCTCTGTGAGCAACACAAGATTTGGCTGCATGTCGATGCCGCTTTTGGCGGCTCTACGATGTGGTCAGATACATACAAACATCTCATCGCAGGCAGCGAGCGAGCGGACTCGTTTAGCGTCAATGCACACAAAATGCTTGGTACGCCGATCACTTGCTCTATCATCGTCACCAAGCATCGCGAGATGCTCTACGAGTCATTTTCCAATGATGCGAGCTACTTGTATCAGACCGATGGCGACGATCTCAACCTCGGCAAAATCTCCTTGCAATGCGGCCGCCGCAATGACGCGCTCAAATTTTGGACGCTCTGGAAAGCCGTCGGAAATAATGGATTAAAAAACATTGTAGAGCATCAATTTTCACTTGCAGATTATGCTCGCGAATACATCGACAAGCATCCTGATTATACAAATTATGGGATTGCGCCGAGCGTTTGTGTTTGCTTCAATTATAAAAATATCTCGCCAGAAAAAATCTGTAATGATCTTTACATGGCAGGCGAACTGATGGTCGGGTATGGCAGCTTTGGCGGTGACACATTCGTGCGCTTCGTGACAATAAATGCAAGAAACACCAAGGAAGATGTTGACCAATTCTTCAAACGTTTTGAAGCATTTGCTGAAGCAAATTACAGGTAGAATAATTTGGGGCTGCCTTTATTTTTCTATTGAAAATTCAATAAAAAATAAAGTCGGGCTATCCTCCTGAGAATTCGGGATCCGCAGTACGTTAGCCTAGCCGCGCTCATTCTTCGCGCGTCCGCTTCGCTCGCGCTGCTCCTATCCCTCAGCCAGAACGCGCCAAAATGATGGGCAGGAATTAAATGTCCGCATACGCTTTGATCTTATCCAAATGTATAGCCTTCGCCGCGATACGTTGGAACTTGTTTTATAAAATCTTTTTTGAGAAGATATACTGAATTAAACCGTTCTAGTAATTCACCTGCTTTGGCATGGCGCAAATATATCGGATCACCGATTTGGAGTTGCTCAGTTTGTTTTAAAAATCGTATTGGAGTCTGTACTTCGCCTGCGCCTTCGAGCGAATCAAGCTGCCCATATTTTGGCAAATGAATAATTGGTGCTTTAATTGGTTCGACATTTCCTGAGGCAATAAATCCGCCGCCATGACAAGTATAAATATCTGCTTCAGGATTCCGTACGATTTGTATGGCATAAAATAATGCAGACTCAAACTGAAATTGAGCATAATTATCAAATAAATGCGAATTATAAAACCCAGAACCGACAGTGACTTCGCTGACACAATCTTCTGCTTGAGTAGATTCAAGGCTACCAGTTCCGCCGCCATTGACAAATCGAAGCGCATGCCCTTTTTTAATTAAATACTCGACAGCTTCTTGTCGCTTTTTTGCTATGCGAGGAATTGACCTTTTTTTTAATTGTTTAATGATTGTGTTTTTTATGCCGCCATTTTTTGTTGCATCGCCTACTCCCGCTACTTGCGCTTCATACGCCATGAGACCATCGAGGTAAATATTCGGAAATTGTTGTAGTGCTGCTTCAAAATCAATGACATGATCTTGAGTTTGTACACTCGATCGCCACACACCAAAACGCAAGCCTGGATAATTGTCAGAAACATCTAAATCAAGACAAACTGGAATTTTGCAATTTTCTTGTTTTGCGATTGAATTTAATAAAGCTAAATGCTCTATTGAATCAACCATAAAACAAATCTGCTTTCCAATTTTAATCTGCTGAGTAAGCTGCTCGATAAGTGATTTATCTACTACTGGATAACCAAGTAGAATATCATCAAATCCATGCTCAATTAAAAATAAAACCTCAGCCCCGTGATACGCCATAATACCTTGAAACGCATCATGTGTTTCAAAAATGTATTTTAAGACCTCGACACATCGTATTGACTTAGAGGCAAGTCGTATTTTTTTATCGCCAGCACGACCCAGATTTGCTTGGATATTTTTGTCTAATAAATCAACATCAAGGCACACATGCGGATACTGAAGGTCTGCTAGTCGATTTTTATAATACTGATACTGACTCAATGTTCGTTCGTTGCTGCTGAGGCGCATTTAAGAGCTGCCGTAAATATGGAGATAAAAATACACCATTCGGATCATGCTGTTTTTGAATCTCTAAAAACGTCGAAAACTCTGGATATAATTCTCGAAGATCGGCAGCTGTGCGCGTATGTTGCTTGCCCCAATGCGGTCTTCCATCGTGCGCGATGAAAATTTCTTCGATTGCTCTAAAGTATTGATTGTACTTTTTCTTGCTGTACGTGTGTACTGCTATGTAAGCGGAGTCACGTTTATAAGCAGGGCTTAAATAAAGATCATCTTGCTTGACAAAACGATTTTCCATCGGAAACATAATATCATAATTATGTTTACCAATCCAATTGATTATTTCTTTTTTGACTTCTTTGTAAGCTGCAAGCGGCACATTGTATTCCATCTCGTGAAACTTGACGACGCGTGGCGTAGAAAATACTTGATCGCTCGAACTTACTTTCCGATGCTTGCTAACAGACCGAGCAGTAAGCATGCTAATGCGCCGAGATTGCTTCGGGAAAAGAGTTGAAATTTCATTAAATAATTTGAAGGTGTAATTTTCGAGCAGCATTTCTTGCAAGTAATTTGCGATGCCGTTTTTCTCTGCTTTTTCAGTCGTGACATTCGCAGTTTTTGTCATGACGTAAGGCGTATTCAAAAACCAATAAAACTCGAAATTTCTATTTTGAGTATTCAGCTGCTCAAGATCTTCAAGAACGTCTTGTAGATTTCTTCGTTCGATTTTTAATTCGAGATTATATGCAGGTACACATTGCATCGTAATCTCAGTAATCACACCTAATGAACCGAGCGAAAGTTGAGCAGCTTTTAATACATCAGGATATTCTGTTTTAGAACAATGTACACGCTCGCCTTTGCCATTTATAAATGTCATGGCAGCGATTTGGGTACTCATATTTCCAAATGAAATACCAGTGCCATGTGTACCAGTACTAATTGCACCTGCTAGGCTTTGTACATTAATGTCACCCATATTCGGCAGAGCAAGTCCATGCTCCAATAAAAGCGTATTTAATACATGCAGCTTTGTTCCGGCTTTTATTGTTGCTTGGTTTAATTCTGTATTGACAGAAACAAGACCCTGATATTGATCAAGTGAAATAAGTATTTGATCTGTCTTGCACAAGGGCGTAAACGAATGCCCAGAGCCAATGATGCGCACTTGCTTATTCTGCTTAATTGCAGCATATACAATCGACTGTATTTCACCTTCAGATGAAGGAAATACATATTGCTTAGGATTAAATTGAATAGAGCCAGACCAATTGCTTGGGTGTTTCACGACTCAAAATTCACGACTCGCTACAATAAATCTATTGACAAAAGTCAATCGCTACGATTTCCGCTTAATTCGGCTGAGCGTTTCCTTCTTAATGCCGAGATACGAGGCGATGTGTTTTTGTGATATGCGCTGGATTATATTTTGATTTGTTTTGACTAAGTGCGCATACTTCTGAGCAGCCGAATAGGTCTGCATTCTATAAAGTCTCTCTTCGACTTCTATATAATATTCCTCGAGCATCGTGCGATACAGCTGCAAGATTTCAGGATATTGTTCTGTTAGCTCTCTGAAATCAGTTCTATTAAAAAAAATGTATTCAGAGTCTTCTAAAAATTCAATTCCCTCTGGGCTTGACTCACCAGTCACAAAGCTGCGGAGTGCAGTGACGACTTCGCCTTCAAATGAAAACCAAGCGTTGTATTCATCACCATCGATGTCATATCTAAAGTGGCGCACCGATCCTTGTTGTAAAATAGCGACAGCCTTGCAGTTCGATCCGACGCGTACAAATTGGTCGCCTTTTTTTGCAGTTCCTTGTTGGATAGATTGCATCAATGCTTCGTACGCAGCTTGATTTTTTTGCTTGAGTGATTTTAACTTATCGAGAAAAAAGACTTCCATTATGAACTGCGATATATAAAAAATCGAGCAGCAAATTTGAATCCAAAATTTTAGAATTGTTTGGGGCTGTCCTTCATTTCACTTCGCTACATTCAGGTCGGGCTATCCGCAGTACGGTAGCCTAGCTTTTTCTATTTGATCCACGCACTAAAGTGCGTGGATCAAATAGAAAAATCCGCATCGTTCATTTCATTCACTCGCGCTGCTCCTATCCCTCAGCCGATTTCCACCTGTGACGAGTATTTATATTTCTAGTCATCTCAAACACATCTGAGAAATGACAGATTTTTTTTAAAAATAAAATCTGTGGACAAGCGCTGTGCAGCAGTGCCGTAGGCAGATCAAGCGCATGTAATGCGCGCAGAGCCGAGCGATCAGCGAGCTGCGAAACATAGCGACAGCAGCACCAGTTTTCTATTAAAAATTAATAGAAAACTGGTACTGCTGATGGCCCATAAAAATCAGCCCGCTATTTCTCCTCTACTGTATCGCGAGCCTCAAAGACGAGGTTGCCTTCTTGAGCGTCGATATAGATTGTCTGTTTGGGGGCAAGGCTGCCAGAGAGCACTTTTTTGGAGAGCTGATCGACGACTTCGCGCTGGAGGACGCGCTTCATCGGGCGCGCACCAAACTGCGGATCGTAACCCAAATCTGCGAGATAATTGAGCGCGGCATCAGTCAGTTCGATATTCATCTCTTGCTTAGCGAGCAGCTTGCGTGTGCCTTTGAGCAAGAGGACGAGAATCTGTTTGATCTCCTCCTTGGTGAGCGGCATAAACATGACCGTCTCGTCGATACGATTGAGAAATTCTGGCCGCATTTGCTCCTTGAGGATTTCACCAAGCTCGACCTTAGTAGTGTTGATGATGTCTTGGCGATGCTTTTCATCGACTGCGCGGAGATCTTCGAAGTTTTCGAGAATGGTATGCGCGCCAAGATTGCTTGTCATGATGATGATCGTGTTTTTGAAATTGGCTTCGCGACCTTTGTTGTCGGTGAGGCGGCCATCATCAAGGACTTGCAGCAAGATGTTGTAAACATCTGGATGCGCTTTTTCAAATTCGTCAAGCAAAACGATCGAATACGGCTTGCGGCGCACGGCTTCGGTGAGTTGTCCGCCTTCGTCGTAGCCGACGTAGCCAGGAGGCGCACCGACGAGTCGCGAGACAGTATGCTTCTCTTGGTATTCGCTCATGTCGATGCGCGTGATCGCATTTTCGTCATTGAATAAGACTTCAGCGAGCGCCTTGGCGAGTTCGGTCTTACCGACTCCTGTCGGCCCGAGGAAGATGAAGCTGCCGATTGGTTTTTTGGGGTCTTGCAAGCCTGCGCGCGAGCGGCGCACAGCATCAGAGACGGCTTGCACGGCTTCGTGCTGACCGATGAGCCGCTCGTGGAGTTTGTCTTCGAGTTTGAGGAGTTTCTCGCGCTCGCTACCAAGCATTTTGGTCACAGGAATGCCCGTCCACTTGCTGACGACCTCGGCGATATTATCAGCATCGACCTCTTCGTCTGTGAGGCGTTTTGCTTCGCTGATTTGATCGAGTTCGTCATTGGCAGCTTTGAGCAATTCTTCCTGCTGCTTGATGCGACCGTAGCGGATTTCGGCGACGCGCTCAAAATCACTTTGCCGCTCGGCTTGCTCGGCTTCTATTTTGAGGTCTTCGATTTGCTGCTTGGCGTCTTGTATGCGATTGACGATTTCTTTCTCTTGCTGCCATTTGGCGGTTATGAGGCGTTGTTCCTCGGTGAGATTTTCGAGCTGCTCTTTGAGTTGCTTGAGTTTCGCTTCGTCATTTTCGCGTTTGATGGCTTCGCGCTCGATCTCGAGCTGCGTCACGCGGCGATTGATCTCGTCGATCTCTTCGGGTACAGAGTCAATCTCTAAACGAAGTTTGGCAGCTGCTTCATCAATCAAGTCAATTGCTTTATCAGGCAATTGGCGATCAGCGATGTATCGATCACTTAACTCCGCCGCAGCTACAAGTGCCGAATCGAGTATTAAGACTTTGTGATACGTCTCGTAGCGCTCGCGGAGCCCACGCAGAATGCTGACTGTGTCTTCGATGCTCGGCTCGTCGATGAAGACTTTCTGAAAGCGTCGCTCAAGTGCTTTGTCGCTTTCGAAGTATTTCTGGTATTCGTCGAGCGTCGTTGCGCCGATTGTGCGCAGCTCGCCGCGCGCAAGTGCAGGCTTGAGGATATTGGCTGCGTCCATCGCACCGCCGCCGCCGCCAGCACCGACAAGCGTGTGAATCTCATCAATAAATAAGATGATGTCATCAGAGTTGCTCACTTCCTTGACGACAGCTTTGAGCCGCTCTTCAAATTCGCCCTTGTATTTGGCTCCTGCGATCAAAGCCGCAATGTCAAGTGCAAAAATTGTTTTGTCCTTGATGTTTTCGGGCACATCTTGATTGACGATGCGGTGCGCGATGCCTTCGACAATTGCCGTCTTTCCAACACCAGCTTCGCCGACGACGATCGGATTATTTTTCTTGCGGCGCGACAAGATGTGTAGCACGCGTCTGATCTCTTCGTCACGACCGATGATCGGATCGAGCTTACCAGAGCGAGCTTGCGCATTGAGATTGACCGCGAATTTATTAAGCGCGTTATAGGATTCTTCTTGGCTTTGGCTCGTCACGCGCTCGCCTTTGCGGAGATCGTCGATCGTTTTACTGAGCGTTTTCTTATCAGCGCCAAGCTCGCGCATCACCTTGGCGGTGTTGTCATTGGCTTCGAGAATGCCGAGCAGCAGCATATCGACAGAGATGAATTCGTCTTTGCGTTGCTTGGCGAGATCGCGCGCTTTTGAGATGGCTTTGTTGGCTGCTGAGCTGAGATACGCATTGCCGCCACCGCTGACTGTTGGCATTGATTCGATAATCTCCGTCAATCGCTGATTGAGTTTATCTGTGCTGACGCCTGCTTTGCCTAGGATGTGTGTCGCGACTTGCTGATCGGTCTCGATCATCCCTCTGAGGATGTGTGCCGTATCGACGCTTTGTTGGTTGAAGCCGCCCGCAATTTTCTGTGCTTGGAAAATTGCCTCTTGCGCCTTCGTTGTAAAATTATCGTATGTCATTTTCGTTGTAGTCTAATTGAATGCTGAAGTTCAGCACGCTATCAATTCATCAAAATATCGTCCAGTCAAAGTACGTGTATTTTTTGAGTCAAAATGACAGATTAAAACACGCTCAACTGTCGTTTTGACTTTTATTATTAATTGGGGCTGCCCTTTCGTCACTCTGCTCCTCAAGGTCGGGCTATCCGCAGTACGGTAGCCTAGCTTTTTCTATTTCATTTTAATTAAAATGAAATAGAAAAATCCACTCGGCTTCGCCTCGTGCTGCTTCTATCCCTCAGCCTAAAAAGACGATTTCTTTTTTATTGAATAAAACCTAACTCGCTGCTTTGGCTCAATTTAAATTTCATGAGTTGAGTCATCAGAGAAGCACGATGTTTTGCTTCAGCTGCAAATTCACCTTGAAATAACTGATCAACTGATTGCTCCCAAAGAAACAGCCAGTGATCAATTTGTTGGTCCGATATCTTTGCAAGTCGATTTAATTCAATATGCTTGAGCATGACATTTCCTTTATAGAGACTTTTATGAAACAAAATTGATTCCCAAAAGTCATAAATGCGAGGCAAATGCTCTTCTAAAGAAAGCTGCATTGTATCAGTAAAAAAATAACCAATCGTGTCATCTTTTATTGCTCGCGAATAAAACACATCAACAAGTGTTTGAATGTCTTCTCTTGATTGAATATCAGGATTCATGAATTATCGTTTATGCGGCTCTACATATTTGTATTGATCTGTAAATGTTTTGTATTTTTCTTTATTGATTGGTTTAATAAATTCGGTTTGTGTAGCTGGATATTTTTCAAGCATCTTTTTTGGCCGTATTGGCCTTGGCACAAATCCGCCTCCGCAGTTTGGACAAATATTATCGAGTTGTTCAGAAACACAAGCAGCACAGAATGTGCATTCAAATGTGCAGATCATGGCTTCTTGACTTTCTGGCGGGAGTTTTTTAGAGCAGAGCTCGCAGACAGGACGGAGTTCGAGCATGTTTAATTTCTTTTGTCAAGCAATGTACGCGTAAATAATTGCTTTGGACAAGCGCTGCGAAGTGGTGCGCAGCAGACGCGAATATAATGAGCGGCCGAGCGAACAGCGAGCCACGAAGCATAGCGACCGCGCTGATCGTAGTGAAGCGCGGGTGGCCCATTCTTTTATTCGTTTGTATTAAACTCTAAGTAGGGAATAATGCGCTCTTTGTCTTGCTTGCTTAGTGCATAAAGTTTTTGAATGTCATCTGCTGATGTGAACGCACCGTGGCGATCGCGATATTTAATTATTGCAGCAGCTTTTTTAAATGAGATATATGGATGAGCTGCGAGTTCTTTTTTATTGACAGAATTAATGTCAATTTTAGTAATTGTAGGATTTTCTTCTAGAATTAAAAATGGTTTAATTGCTTGAAATGTCGAATCAGGAAATCCATACACATCGGCTATTTGATTAACAGAAGTGAAGCCGCCAAGTGCTTCTCTAAAATTAATTATTCGTTTGCTATATGCAGGGCCAATACCTCGAAGTGATTGATACGCCGCTGCATCAGCAGTATTGATATTAATTGGTTCGATTTCCTTTTTTGGAAATGATTTTTTCGTCCATGTTTTTGTAGAGTCTTTTTTTGAAGTAGAATTATCCCATTTTTTAGGCCATTCTTTTTTCGCTTCTTGCTTTATCTGTATATAGGGTTCAATTGTTTGAAAGAGTTCTGATGAAAGTCCATAGATTTTTTCGAGGTCTTCTGGTTTATAAAATTTACCGCCTTTAGATCTGTAATTTTGGAGGCGACCAACGACGCGTTCTGGAATACCAAGTTGCAATAAAGTTTGACGATCAGCAGTATTGGGGTCAAATTCTACGAGCTGAATTGCAATTTCTTCTTTTGGTCTTGATTGAGTACGTTTTGAATTGTACTTGTTGTTGTATTCGCGTTTCGGATAATCCGAATAGTTCTTATTTGAATAGTTGTATGGTTTTTTATCAGCAGTACTTAACTGGTCAAGACTATCAACAAGATGTGTGTACTCCCAATCAAATGATTGATCTGGTGTGAGCTGTCGATAGATTTTAGGGGCAAGGGCAACTAGCAGTATGAGGAAAGCTAAGAGTGCGATGCCTCTTACTTCTCCTTTGGAGAAATGCATCATGTCTTTGAATTGCTTGCCCACGAGACGAATATACACATATAAAAAAGCCGCCGCATAATGTTTGTGCGACGGCTTCTAGAGGTCAGGAGCGGATTCGAACCGCCGTACACGGTTTTGCAGACCGGTGCCTAGCCACTCGGCCACCTGACCGTTGAGTGGAACGCAAATGTAAAACGCAAATCTGATACGGAGTGCTGTTAAAGAAATTGAAAACTTGAAATTCTTGAAGCAGCATTTTTTGACCTCGCCTCGTTTTTGATGTGTCTGTAGTCAAAGACTGCACAAAACCCCAAGAACAAACAGCTTATGTCTTATACCTTGACTTCTGCACACAGTACAAACGAGCATGATCTCGTAGCTGCTTGTGTGCGCCAAGAAAGCTGGGCGCAGAGGCAGATTTACGAGACGTATTATTCGACGATGCTCGGTGTCTGTATGCGATACAGCAATGGCGGCAGCGATGCGCAAGATATTTTACAAGAAGGCTTTATTAAAGTCTTTCGATATATGCGCAAGTACAAACCAGGCACATCTCTCAATGCTTGGATCAGACGCATCATGGTCAATACGTCGATTGATTTTTATAGAAAATCAGTGCGCAGACGTACTGAAGATATCGAGCAGGTATTTGACATCAAAAGCAGCACAGTGGATGCTGTCAGCCAGTGCGGAGAACAAGAAATCCTTGCGCTGATCCAAAAACTCACACCATCATATCGAGCTGTCTTTAATCTCTATGTAATCGAAGGATACTCACACAAGGAGATCGGAGACATGCTCAGCATCACAGAGAGTACTTCTCGCAGCAATCTCGTCAAAGCACGAACGAAATTGCAAGACATGATTACCTCACGACAGAACACATCACTATGAGCACCGAACGATTTGACGATATTTTCCGAAAGTCGATGGGCGACTTTCAATCATCTCAATCACAACCTGATTGGGGCGCGATGGAACAGGCAATAACACAAGACCAGAATCGCAGAAAGCAAATGGTCTACGCTAAATGTATAGAAGCTATTCTTTTTTTAGCGATAGTGTACTCAATGCTGTACTTCGTGCAAGTACGAGGATCTGGGCAGCCGGATCTCTCGCAGCAAGAGCGATATGCAGCTGTGCAAGAGACGACAACTATCCCGACTATTATCAACTCGATGAAACACAAATCGTGTGAAGTTTTTCGGGAAACAAAAAACAATCGTGAGACAATTGAACAAGAAGATAAACTCATTTATGCCCAAGTCGATGTACTACCAGCATCTCAAGTGAATGAATCACAAGTATTCGAACAAGAATTTCCATTCGATAAGGAAAATGTTGGTGAGATTATCAAAGAATCAATTGTGATCGATCATGTTGATGAGCAAACAATTGTCGAAACACTGCCTGAGCCCGTTTTACCAAAGCGTTATCGCTGGGGAGCTGTGATTGCATCGCATCTTGACCTTGTAGCTGGAAATGATTATTCGTTGAATAATCGCAACCACATCAGTGCAGGTGTATCAATGGCGTACGATATCTCTCGTGACTGGACTGTTGAGGCATCAGTGTTGTATGCTCGACAATCATACACAGTTCAGCCAGAAAGTCAATTCGCTTCTGCGTACAAGCAGCGATTTGATTTGCTTGAAATCCCTGTTTCAGTGCAGCGCAATCTGTACAATGACAATGATTGGCGCGTATATGCGGAGAGTGGTTTGACGAATAGTGTTCGTCTCGCGTCAGCAGTATTGGGAGAAGGGTCAGATGCTTCACTTGTGCTCAACTCAACTGTCGATAATTTTGTCACACAAGGCAATAGCTACGCTTTGTCAGCTCATCTTGGCTTTGGAGCCGAAAAGCGCTTTACTAACTCGATGTCAGTTTTTGTGGAGCCGTCATACACGATGCCACTTATCGGTAGCCATAATGTCGAAGGCTTTGGCATTCACTCGATTGGATTGTCAGCTGGCGTGCGTACGAGCCTCTAAGTATTCTAGCACAAGAGGGTTGAGTTCTGGCTGAATGAGTTGATGACCATCTTCGACGATAATAACTTCTGTGTGCTCAATGTATGATTGCAGTTCTTCGGCAGCACAAGGCGGGATGACTTCATCTCGTTTGCCAAAAAATGCGACCGTAGGAATGTCGAGCCTTGAAAACGCAGCCTTGATCTTTGTTTTCGAAAATTCGAACGACCGCATAGAGATCCAAACATTAAATAAACGCTGACGACGCTCTTCTGTGTGCAAATGATTGTACGTAAAATCGTAAATGAATTGCGTGATGATTCTCAGTTTACGAGCAGCTTTTAAGATCAAGAAAAACCAAGTAGGCCGCTTTAACGCAACTTGACCTAAGCGTCTCAGCCAAAGCGGCAAGCGCGTCATATCATAGACGCCGAGCGTTGAGATGCCATCAGAAGCAAAAAGCCACAATTCATCAATATCTCGATAATCGCGCTCAATGATATGCTGTACGATGCGCCCTCCGAGACTGTAGCCAGCAATAGCATATCGGTCAGCACCATGATGCACTTTTAGAGAAGCAATTAATCCTCGAATATCATCTGGATCAAACGTGCCTGTCGGCCAATTTGTCTGCCCATGATGAGGCAAGTCAACTGCATAAACTGTGTAGCGCTCGGCTAGCGAAGGCGCAAGTGTCTCCCAAAGGCTACCACGATCAGCAAACCCATGAAACGCAATCATGCAGCGATCTCCAGATCCAAATGCAGTAACCGACCAGACATTTTCATCTCGTGCCGGAATATCAAGTCGTTTTCGCGAAAACTGTAAGGCAGAATTTTGCATTAGTAGTGAAGGACAAAGTTCGCAACATGAAATCGATTCAGCCCTACTCAGTTTTTACTTCATTTTTTCTTCTGCTTATTGTGATGAGCCTTGCGAGCTGCAATGGCGTCTCCAAAGTGCAAACCGACTCCAAGCCGATCTCACATGCAGCTTGGGATTCCTTGCTCCAAAAACACGTCGACGAACTTGGTTGGGTTGATTATGAAGGCCTCCAAAATGATCGAGCTCAATTTGATCGCTACATAGAGCTGCTTTCAAACAATCACCCGAATGAACGCCATTGGACCAGCGAAGAACGAATGGCATATTGGATCAATGCCTACAATGCATTTACGGTACAATTAATTCTCGATCATTATCCAGTAGAAGGCATAAAAGAAATAAAAAAAGGAATTGTATTCGTCAATACCGTCTGGGATATAAAATTCATTTCCATAGAAGGCAATAGTTATGATTTAAATAATATCGAGCACGGCATTTTGCGAAAGCGATGGGATGATTATCGCATTCATTTTGCTGTCAATTGCGCCTCGTATTCATGTCCGCGATTGCGCAATGAAGCATTTACAGCAGCCAAACTCGAGCAGCAGCTCGACGACCAAGCTCGATTATTTATCAACGACACAAGAAAAAACAATACTGCAACTGGTGAGATTTCATCAATTCTTAAATGGTACAGCAGCGACTTCAAAAAAAGCGACAATACAGTCAGAAAAACAATCAATAGATATGCCGACAAGCCAATTCCAGAAAGTGTTGACATTTCTTATATGGATTATGGTTGGTCATTAAATGATATAAAACTTAAACAATAAATATTCGGGGCTGCCCGCTCGCCTCTGGCTCGCGGTCGGGCTATCCGGCACTCTCTCAGCACTACTTCGTAGCGCTGAGTTCAAACAACGCCTTCTATCCCTCAGCCAAGATTGGATAATATTTTTTGCCTAAAGTCAATCCACTTATTTAAATCGAGTATTGCACGCTCAGCATCAAAGAAATGTGGGGATGAGCCATCTGATGCTTTAAGATTTAATTTTATCAGAATATTTGCTACGCAAGGAATTGCTAATTCATTGCCATGTACACTTATCATAAATGATTTCAATTCCTCAGTTTCCCCTAAGTTAATTTCAATACAAAAATGCTTATTTCTAATTTTACCAATGCTCTGATTAGAAAAAATAATTGCAGGTTCAATTTTTTTAATTTTTGATATTAGTTCTGAGCGTTTTCCAATAGTTTCCGGTTTAAAATCTATTGGAATCTCATTTAATGAATGTGCATCTCCCCAATCCTGAACAAATAAATCCCAGCTCACTATATCTATCTTTTTATTTAAAACAACGGAAATATAAGTAATCACTAGATAGTGTATTACTTTTTCGGACAAGCGCTGCGAAGTGGTGCGCAGCAGACGCCGAATAGAATGAGGCGGCCGAGCGAACAGCGAGCCACGAAGCATAGCGACCCGAGCAGCTCGTCTGCGAGGGATGGCCCATTCTCTCATTCAAAATATGCAACCATGAGAAGCGTTTGAGAGTCGTACTTTTGTACTCATTTTGAAGAAGCCATGAAAGGCATAATACTAGCAGGAGGTTCTGGAACACGGTTGTATCCGATTACGATGGCGCTGAGCAAGCAGCTCATGCCCGTGTACGATAAACCGATGATTTATTATCCATTGACGACGCTCTTGCAGGCTGGCATCAAGGAGATTTTGATTATCTCGACGCCGCATGACTTGCCAGGTTTCCAGCGCTTGCTCGGCGATGGCTCCCAGCTCGGCTGCAGATTTGAATATGTGGAGCAGGTCGTACCAAATGGTCTTGCACAAGCATTTGTACTTGGACGTGATTTCGTCGGTGATGATGATGTCGCGCTGATCTTAGGCGACAATTTGTTTTATGGCGAGAGCTTGACGCGTCGCATGATCGAGTTTAGCGAACCTGATGGCGGAGCAATCTTCGCTTATCCCGTCACTGATCCACAGCGCTATGGCGTAGTCGATTTTGATGCTGATTTTAATGCGCTCTCAATCGAAGAAAAACCCAAGCAGCCAAAAAGTAATTATGCTGTGCCAGGGCTGTACTTCTATGATAATTCTGTGCTCGACGTAGCTCGTGACATCGAGCCAAGTGCTCGCGGCGAATACGAGATCACAGACGTCAATAAGTATTATCTCAAGGAAGGCAAGCTCAAAGTCGGTGTGCTCGGTCGTGGCACGGCTTGGCTCGACACGGGCACTGTCGATAGTTTGATGGCTGCAAGCCAATTTATTCAAGTCATTGAAAAGCGTCAAGGCATGAAAATCGGCTGCATCGAAGAAGCTGCTTTTGAAGCAGGTTTTATCGATGCTGAGCAATTGCTCAAACTTGCTGAACCGCTCAAGAAAAGCGGTTATGGCCAATATCTCATTCGCTTAATCCAGTCTTAAATGAAAACGATTCTCGTCACTGGTGGAGCTGGGTTTATTGGGAGCAATTTTGTACCGTATTTCCTTGAGGCAAATCAAGATGTCCATGTTGTCAATCTTGACCTCCTAACATACGCTGGCAATCTAGACAATCTCTCCGAGCTTGAAGGACATCCGCGCTACACGTTCGTGCAAGGCGATATTGCAGATCATAAAACGGTTCGAGAGCTCTTTGAAAAGCATCAATTTCAAGGCGTTATTCATTTTGCTGCCGAAAGCCATGTCGATAACAGCATTTCTGGCCCAGCAGCTTTTGTCCGTACAAATGTCAATGGCACATTTGAACTGATAGAAGCTGCTCGACAGCTTTGGTTGGAAGCTCCAGGAAAGGTGAAGCCTGAATTTAAGGATGCGCGCTTCTTGCATGTTTCGACTGATGAAGTCTACGGGCAGCTCGGCGAGACTGGATTCTTCACTGAAGAAACGCCCTACGCTCCAAGCAGCCCATATAGCGCAAGCAAAGCATCGAGCGACCTCCTCGTGAGAAGCTACTTCCATACTTATGGGCTCAACGTCGTCATCACAAACTGCTCAAACAACTACGGACCGAAGCAGCACAATGAGAAGCTTATTCCGGTTGTCATACGGAAAGCGCTTGCAGGAGAACCGATTCCAATTTATGGAACTGGGAAGAATGTACGTGATTGGCTCTACGTGATCGATCATTGTCGGGCAGTGATCGCAGCATTTGAAAAAGGTAGATCAGGTGAAACCTACAATGTGGGTGGCGACAACGAGCGACGCAATCTCGAGCTTGCAGAACATATCTGCAAAGCACTTGATCAATTGCGTCCAAAACAAACAGGATCGTACTCAGATCAGATTACCTTCGTACAAGATCGTGCAGGACATGATTTCCGTTATGCGATCGATGCAACGAAATTGAAAACACAACTTGGCTGGCAGCCGAAAACATCATTTTCTGAAGGCCTCGCTAAAACCATTGACTTCTATATCTCGAAGTACAAGTAATTAATTCTCCAACGGATGTATCAAGATCTCCTTGACAAAAAGAAAAAAATTGCAGTCATCGGTCTCGGCTATGTCGGATTACCGATTGCGCTTGAGTTTGCAAAACACTTCTCAGTAATCGGCTTTGATATCAATGCTGAGCGAGTCGACATGATGAAAAACGGCGTCGATCCAAGCAAAGAGCTTGACGGCAGCGCATTTCTTGACAAAGACATTCTCTTTACAGCCGATCCGCTCGATCTTCAAGACGCTCAGTTTTATGTCGTGGCGGTGCCAACACCAGTAGACGAGCATAAAGTACCAAACTTGGCTCCAGTCATTGGTGCAAGTAAGACTGTCGGAAAAGTGCTCAAAAAAGGTGATTATGTCGTTTACGAAAGCACTGTTTATCCAGGCTGTACTGAAGAAGACTGCCAGCCAGTTCTCGAAATTTTATCTGGATTAAAATGTGGCAAAGATTTTAAAATTGGCTACTCACCAGAGCGAATTAATCCAGGAGATAAGAAGCATACTCTTACGACTATCACGAAAATCGTAGCAGGAAGTGATGCCGAGGCGCTTAAAGAGATTGAAGCCGTCTATGGTCACATCATCACTGCTGGCGTTTATGCTGCTAGTAGCATTAAAGTAGCAGAAGCAGCCAAAGTCATCGAGAATACTCAACGCGATCTGAACATCTCATTTATGAATGAGCTGTCGATCATCTTTGACAAAATGGGCATCAGCACACAAGAAGTCATTGCTGCAGCTGGCACAAAATGGAATTTCCTAAAATTCTTCCCAGGGCTTGTCGGTGGTCACTGTATCGGAGTCGACCCTTACTATCTGACGCACAAAGCCAAGCAGCTCGGCTACGATCCGCAAGTCATTTTGAGTGGTCGCCGCATCAATGACGGCATGCCAGCGTTCATCGCGAGCAAAGTCGTCCAAAAACTGATTAAGGCAAATAAATATCCAAGCGAATCAAAAGTCTTGATGCTTGGGATTACATTTAAAGAAGATGTCAGCGATATCCGTAATAGTAAAGTCGCCGATCTTGTCAAAGAATTTGAAAAATTCTCTGTGACTGTTGAATGCTACGATCCACACGCCAACCATGACGAAGTCTATCATGAATACGGTATCAAGCTCATCGACGATATCGGTAAAGATTATGATGCGGTCATAGCAGCCGTCAATCATGCCGAGTTTGCAGAATATGATTCAGCATTCTTCAAAAAGATCACAAACAAATCGCCAATCTTTATTGATATCAAAAGTCAATTTAAAGACTCGATCAGCGATCACTTTGCCTACTGGTCTCTCTAATAATGAATATGAAAGTACTCGTCACAGGCGGCTGCGGCTACATTGGCAGCCATACGATTGTGAGCTTAATCCAAAGCGGCTACGAAGTCGTGAGCGTCGATTCATTGATCAATAGTAAAGAGCGCACATTTGAAGGCATCAAAGAAATCACTGGCGTCGATGTTCAGAATTACGTCATCGACCTGACCGATTACGAAGCCACAAGACAAGTCTTTGTCGAGCACCCTGATATTGACGGTATTATTCATTTTGCGGCGCTCAAAAGCGTAGCAGAAAGCACGCAAGAGCCGCTCAAGTATTTTGATAATAATGTCAACAGCTTATTGACTGTCATGCGTGCAATGAATGAATACGATGTCAAGCATCTCATCTTCAGCTCATCATGCAGCGTCTATGGCAATGCCAAAGAACTGCCCGTTACCGAGCAGACACCGCTCCAAGAAGCCGAAAGCCCGTATGCACGCACCAAGCAGATCGGCGAGCAGATGATCACAGATTTCTGCAAGCGACATGCAGATCGCAATGCCGTTTTGCTGCGATATTTCAATCCAGCAGGCGCACATCCAAGTGCACACATCGGCGAAGATGCGCTTGATCTCAGCATCTATCTCGTGCCAGTCATTATGGAGACAGCTGTTGGTTTGCGAGAAAAAATGATGGTCTTTGGCGACAAGTATGACACACGCGACGGCAGCTGCATCCGCGACTACATTCATATTATGGATCTCGCCGAAGCACACGTCAAATGCCTCGATCATCTCGTAGCAGATGACCAAGCTAGCAATTGCGAGACATTTAATGTCGGCATTGGAGCAGGCGTTACAGTTCTCGAAGCGATTAAAGCCTTCGAGCGTGTCACAGGCAAATCACTCAACTACGAGATTGGCCCAGCTCGTGATGGCGATGTCATTGCCATCTATGCTGACCCAAGCCATTCGATTAAAACACTCGGCTGGCAGCCGACACGCAGCATCGACGATATTATGCGCAGTGCTTGGGATTGGGAAAACCGCCGCAAAGAACTCTACGCCTAGTTTTTAGAACAGAATAATTTGGGGCATCCGACTCGCGATGCTCGTCGGCGGGCTATTCGGCAGCTCGCTATTCGCTCGGCCCTTCGGTCTGGCGCTACGCGCCACTGCCTACTATCCCTATGCCATCTCAATAGCGGACAAGCGATGGGAAGGGGCGCAGAGTCTTGACGATGCGCTCACGAACGCATGTGAGTGATGAGCGAATAGCGAAACCCTGGAACAGCGCGGTGCGCCAAAGGCGCATGGCCCACAAATAATACGAGAAATTACAGTATTCGAGCAGCACAGAAGTTGGGGCTGTGCTATCCTTGCAGTATGCAAGCAAAGCATTATCTCGCACTTGGAGGTGCGCTCGTTCTTATTTTGATTTTGTACTTCGCTTTTGACAAGGCGCCACAAGAAATCAAAGGCGAAGGTATGTCGAGCTCGATGACAGCAGCCCAAGTCAAGGAGTTTGATCGCGGCAGACTGAGTGCTTCTCAAAAAGAAATCATCCAAGCACTCGAAGACTCAATCTCAGTTGCTTTTGTCGATACTCAAAAGATCGAGCTACTCAAAGATCTGTCTGGGAAATGGTATCAGTTTGGTGGCTTGGCGAGTGCGGGCATCACAGCTGAGGAAATCGCACAAAAAGAGAATACAGGAAACGCTTGGGGAATCGCAGGGACGACATATTATCTCGGTATGCAGCGCACGACAATCCCTGTCGTCAAAGCATTCTGCGTAGAGCAAGCGATCACGGCATTTGAGAGCGCGATCTCGCTTGAGCCAGATATCGCTGATCACAAGATCAATCTAGCTCTAACATACATCGATGGGCAGCCAGCTGGAGAGCCGCCGATGAAGGGTATTCTGATGCTCCAAGATTATCAAAAACAAGACTCAACCAATACACAAATTCTCCTTACCTTAGCGCGCCTTTCCGTAACCCGAACGCGGGATTACGGAAAAGCATTACCGCGGCTGCGGCAGATACTCACTCTTGAGCCATCACACGTCGAAGCCAATATGATGATTGCACAAATCTATGCAGAGACTGGTCAGCGAGAACAAGCAGTTCAAGCCTTTCAAACGGCAAGAGCAACTACCAAAGACCAAAATCTGCAAAAACAGATTGACAATATTTTAAACTCATTTAATTCCTCACCACCTCAAACATCGGGAGATTAGCCTATGCCTTGTGGAAAGAAAAGAAAGCGTCACAAGATCGCGACGCACAAACGCAAAAAACGTCTTCGTAAGAATCGTCACAAGAAGAAGAAGTAATCACTTCTCTTTTTAGAGATATCTCGTAGACCCAAGCGAACAGTATACACATGCTGATCGCTTGGGCTATGTTGTTTCAAGGCGTACAAGCCACGAAGATGTTCTAGCTCTTGCCTGCCGGCAAGTCGTTCATCCAGTACTGACCGCGCTCATGTGCGCCCAAAGTGTAAGCAAAGATTTGCTTCACGTATTCTGTTTTTTGTAGCAGCTCGCTGCTCATGGCATTCCCCGTTGTAGGTGATAGACTACATACGTTGGAAAAAGAACTTATTATTAACGCTGGTCCTGCCAAAGTGGAGATCGCTCTCCTCGAAGGCAAACGCCTCGTCGAAGTACACAACCAAAAGACAAGCGACAACTTCACTGTCGGTGATGTCTTTTTGGGTCGAGTCCGCAAGCTAATGCCTGGACTCAATGCAGCCTTTGTCGATATCGGCTACAAGAAAGACGCCTTTCTACATTACACCGATCTCTCACCAAAGCTCAAGTCTGTCGTCAAGTTTACGCGTGGTGCCACATCTGGCGGTATGCAGACACATCTCCTTGACAACTTTAGAATCCAGCCCGACATCGTCAAGGGCGGCAAGATCACAGAAGTACTTGAAGGCAAAGGTCCAATCCTTGTCCAAATACTCAAAGAGCCAATCTCAACTAAAGGGCCGCGCTTGACTTGTGAATTTGCGCTCCCTGGTCGCTACATGGTGCTTGTACCATTTAGCGATACGGTCAATGTCTCTAAGAAAATAGGCGACAAGGAAGAGCGAACACGCCTCAAGCGGCTCACAGAAAGCATCAAGCCAGAGCGATTCGGCGTTATTATCCGCACAGCGGCAGTCGGCAAAGGCGTCGCAGATCTGCACGAAGAAATGACGCGCTTGCTCGGAAAGTGGGAGCAGATCTACAAGCAGATGCACAATGCCAAAGCGCCAAAGAAGCTCTTAAGCGAACTCGACAAAACGTCGAGCATCTTGCGTGATTTGCTCAATGATGATTTTAATCGCGTGGTCGTCAATGATGCCGATCTCGCTGCAAGTATCAAATCCTACCTCGGCGAAATCGCTCCCGACAAAGTCAAAATTGTACAAAGCTATACGCAGCCCAAACCGATTTTTGATCGCTACGGCGTGACGCGCCAGATCAAACAAGCATTTGGCAAAACAGCGACGATGAGTAGCGGAGCATACCTAGTCATCGAGCATACAGAAGCCCTTCACGTCATCGACGTCAATAGCGGCCCTAATTCAGGGAGCAAATCTCAAGAAGACAATGTACTAACTGTCAATCTCGAATCAGTAGCAGAAGTCGCGCGCCAACTTCGCTTGCGCGATATCGGCGGTATTATCATTATCGACTTTATCGATATGCGTAAGGCAGAACATCGCAAGCAAGTCTACGAAGCAATGGTCAAAGCCATGAGTAAAGATCGCGCACGCCATACGATCTTGCCGCTCTCAAAATTTGGATTGATGCAGATCACACGTGAGCGTACACGCCCACAAGTCAATATCACAACCTCAGAAAAATGCTCTGTCTGTGACGGAACAGGTAAAGTCAATGCGACCATCCTTATCGCTGATAACATAGTACGTGATCTCGAATTTATCTTGAGCACACAATCACCTAAAAATCTGACGATCCGTCTGCATCCGTTCCTACACGCCTACTTCAGCAAAGGTTTTCCGAGTAAGCGCCTCAAGTGGTCATGGAAGCACAAACGCAATATCAAAATCTTTGAAGACAACGATTATCAACTCACTGAGTATCGCTTCTTTGATGGCGAAGACGAAATCCGTCTCGTTTAATTCTTGATTTTTTATGGGCCATCCGCGCCTCGCAAGCTCGGCGCGGTCGCTATGCTCCGTGGCTCGCTATTCGCTCGGCCGCTCCTACGTCGCGTCTGTCTATCGCCACCACTTCGCAGCGCTTGTCCGTGCTGCTTCTTGGCTGAGGGATAGAAGGTGTTGTCTGAACTCCGAGTGACTGAAAGGAACTCGGAGAGAGTGCCGGATAGCCCGACCTGAATGGAGCGCAGCGACATGAAGGGCAGCCCCAAATCATCAATATTTGAAACCCTCTAAAGTGCCGAGATAAAAAAAGGTACTTTTGCGGCGCGGTGCAGGTTGTGGCCGTGATACAACATGGTTACATGATTACATTTTCTGAAATTGGCTTAAAGCCAGAACTCGTCGATGCCGTCTCTGATCTCGGCTTCGAAACACCGACTCCAATACAAGCAGAAGCAATTCCGTTTTTGATCGACTCAGATCAAGATCTCATCGGAAGTGCCCAAACTGGAACTGGAAAAACAGCTGCTTTTGGGCTGCCTGCTCTCCACAAAACGGAAATCGAGAATAAGAACACTCAAACGCTGATCCTCTGCCCAACGCGAGAATTGTGCATCCAGATCACCAAGGATCTTAAAGCTTATGCAAAGTATTGCAAAGACTTAAATATCGTCGCAATCTATGGTGGTGCATCGATGGAAGGTCAAATCAGAGAGATGCGCCGCGGCGCACAAGTCATCGTGGGTACTCCAGGTCGTACACGTGATATGATCGAGCGTCGCAAACTATTCGTCAATGACATCAAACACTTGATCCTTGATGAGGCTGATGAGATGCTGACGATGGGCTTTAAAGACGAGCTCGACGCGATTTTGAGCGAAACACCTGAAGACAAACAGACATTATTGTTTTCGGCGACGATGTCGCGTGATATACGTCGCATCACCAAGCGCTACATGACCGATCCGAAGGAGATCGCAGTAGCCAAAGTCAATTTGGCGGCAAAAAATGTCAAGCACATCTATTATCTCGTCTCTGGTCGTGACAAGTACGAAGTCGCCAAGCGTATTGCGGATATGAATCCTGACATCTACGGGATTATTTTCTGTCGTACACGTCGCGACACAAATGAAGTCGCTGCTCGACTAATCCAAGATGGCTATAATGCTGATGCGCTCAATGGCGATCTCTCGCAAGCGCAGCGTGACGAAGTCATGGGCAAATTCCGGAAGCGAACGATCCAGATTTTGGTCGCTACGGATATCGCCGCTCGTGGACTCGACGTCAAAGAGCTGACGCACGTCATGAATTTTGATTTGCCTGATGATCCTGAAGTGTATGTCCACCGTAGTGGTCGAACAGGTCGTGCAGGCAGCTACGGATTGTCGATTGCAATTTGTACTACGCGCGAATTGCGTCGCATCCGTGATATTGAACGTACTTCAGAAATTGCCTTTGAAAAAACGCCTGTACCTGGCGGAAAGGAAATCTGCGAGCGACAATTGTTTGCGTTGATTGATCGCATACAAAATATCAAAGTCAACGAAGAGCAGATCGAGCCTTATCTCGAGACGATTTATGAAAAACTCGCTGACTTTGATCGCGAAACGTTAATTCGTCATTTTGTCTCCGCTGAGTTTAATCGCTTTCTCGATTATTATAAAAATGCGCGTGACATTAATCTCAATTACGACGAGAAAAGTAAAAAACGAGAACGCGAGCGCAAAAGCTTTGACGAGAAACGAAATATCCCGTATCAGCCTATTCGCTTAGGACTTGGTAAATTTAATAGTATGAATCCGAAGCGGCTTCTCGCTATTATTAATCAAACACTCGACTCCTCTAGTGCAGAAATCGGTCGCATCGATATACAAAAATCATGGACGATTTTTGAAATCGATACGAAGTATGCCCAACAACTTGTCAAAGCAAGTAAAGGAAGCGAATTTGAAATGACACTGACAGACGAGAAACCTGCTGGTCGAGGCGGTCGAAGTGGCGGCGGCAAAGGCGGCTTTAAGCGTAGCGGCGGTCGTAATGGCGGCAAGCCAAAGCGATTCGGCGACAGCAAAAAATCGTTTAGTAAAAAAGGCAGCCGAGGAAAATCTCGTCGCTTCTAATAATTAAAAAAAGGGTAGAATTTGAGTTCTACCTTTTTTTTAATTGTTGCATTCTATTATTCCGAATAAAATGGATAGTCGATGTAACCTTCTGCGCCATTGCCGTACCAGAGTTCTCGGTTACGTTCTGCGAGTGGCCAATTATTTTTCATTCTCTCTACAAGATCAGGATTTCCAATAAAGTCGCGACCAAAAGCGATGAGATCGGCTTCTCCAGAATCAAGTTTTTCTTGAGCTGTTTCTTTAGTGAAGTCGCCACACAGGATAAGCGTATTTGTAAATGTTTTTCGCAATTCTTTCCAAAGCGAAAACTTACGCGGATCAGCATCGCCCATGTGACTCAAATGCAAGTATACTAAATTGAGTTTTTGTAATTCAGCTGCTAGGTAAGCGTAAAGCGTATTGAGATCATTTCCATCTTCTTGCGTGTCAGCATAGCTAAATGGCGAAATCCGAATACCGACTTTTTCTGTACCAATTGCAGCACACATTTTCTCTGCAATTTCTAATACAAAGCGACATCTATTTTCGATAGAACCGCCATATTCATCTTTCCGCGTATTTGTTTCAGTATTAATAAATTGATTTGGCAAGTATCCATGAGCGCAATGAATTTCGACACCATCAAATCCTGCTTGAATAGCGAGCTTGGCTGAGTCTATATATTCATCAATTGTTTTTTTGACTTCTTCAGTTGTCAATTGATGCGGCGTCGAGTATGGCAAGCGCTCACCGCTATATGTTTTCACTTCTCCCGATTTTGCAACTGAGCTTACTCCAATTACGCGAGCACCTTTAGGCAAATTTTCTATTTGTGTGACGCGCCCAGTATGCATCATTTGCAAGAAAATAATGCCGCCTTTATTATGAACTGAGTCGGTCGACTTTTTCCAAAGTCGAGCATGCTCTTCGGTAAATAACCCAGGGATATTAGTATATCCTAATCCATTGGGCGAAGGCGATGTACCTTCCGCTATGATAAATCCAGCTCCCGATCTCTGCCCATAATATGTTGCCATAATATCATTTGGTAAATTACCATTAATGGCACGGCAGCGAGTCAATGGCGCCATGATACATTTGTTTTTTAATTGAAGTGGTCCGAGTACGTATGGCTCAAATAATGAATTGGACATAGAAATATTGATTGCGTTATTGTAGTACAACAATACAATGAAAAATGTTTACTTATTTATCAATTATTGGGCCTACCCGCTCGCTTTGCTCACGGTCGGGCTGCAACCCTGAGTAGTCGGGGTACGGCACTCTCTCGGCTGCGCCTCGTTCAGACAACACCTTCTATCCCTCAGCCAAAAACAATTTTTTCGAAAACACATTTTAAATTAAAAGGTCTCTCCTGTCGCCGATTCGTTATCCTTTACATTTTCGGCTGCTTTTAATAAATTTAATCCAGCTTGCGCAATTCCACTATTCGGAAATTCGTCTAGTGTTTTTAAGTAATATTCTTTTGAGCGAACACCATCACCAAGCTGCCCATAGCAAAACGCGATATTATTCAGCGCCATTTCGCGATATGATAATCTACTAGAGCTCAACAAAGTCAAATACCTAAACTTGTCAATCCATTCATGCTTCTTAAAAAATGAATAGCTCTTTTTAAAGTACGAAATAGCAGTTTCAAAATTGCCCGTCCTGAATTTGATCATCCCCTTTCGGTGGTCAGCAGCAAGCGTTCGTCTCAGAAGCTGCGAAGTGAATAAATATACTCCAGCGCTCGCTAAAATATAATACTCAGGAAAAAACTGATAAAAAAGAAGAGTGAGCAGCCCAAGTACAAGCATGTGGGGAATTAGTGAAACCCAAGCAATCTTTCTGATGACTGGCGCAGTCGAGCTCATTACACTATTTCTTTAATTACTTGCTTCATTCCATTAAATTCAATTTCATCACCTTTCGTTTTATTTTTTAACAATTTTCCGATAGGCGAATCAAATGAAATACAGAAAATCGAAGTGCCATCTATTTTAATTCGCCCCAGACCGATACTCATAAAATACACGCCGACTGAAGTTTTAACCAAAGAGCCAAGCTGTACAGCTTCAGAGGTTTGATCGAGCTCGATGCGATGCAATTCAGCAATTTGCTTTTTGACACGCAGAAGTTCGCGACCTATTTTTTCTTCTTCGAGGTGCATCATCGAGCGACCAGTTTCAAATTTGTCGCCCGCACTTGACTTCGTCTCATTGCTTTTTGATTCTTGCAAATCTTCAAGCCGTTTCAATAAAGTTGCATGCTGCTCATTAAGCAGTTCTTGGCACTTTTCTAGAATGAGTTTTTTATCCATTGGTATCGATTACATTAAAACGCCATTTATTGGTTTAATCGGATCTGGCAGCTCGGTTTCATCAAGCATTTCTCGTAGATCAATTTCTATTGTTCTACAAAGCGAAAGCATAGGAATATCATTACCTAAGCCTTCAAAAGGATTTTCCGAATAATCACCTACCAATTCCATGATTAAATAAATCCAAGAAATCAAAACAGTAAATGGTACACAAAGGAAATGACCGAGCAGCCCTAATTTTTCAATGTGAAAAAGATTGACCATGCAAAATGGCAACAGGAAAATAAAAATACCAACGAAAATGACACTCATAGAAGCGTACTGTCTTGGCAACGGAAATTTTTTAATTCGTTCGCATTTTCCTTGATGCGTATAAAAATCCTTTAAAAAACCTTGCAATTGTGTTTGCCGAAAATCGTCAAGCAAATCTTTTTCTCTAAGCATTGCAAGATCTTGAGATTGTTGCTCGATGATTTGCGTAGCCGTATTCTTATAATTAATTAATCGATCATAATCACAGTCCACCAAAAAAGTACGGAGCTGCTTTTCGGTATTGTCGTCATCCAAGAGACCAACACCAAACGTCTTCATACGTTGCTCGGTCGTTTTCGCTACCAGACCACTTTGACTGATATGTTCCCATTGAGTTGGTAATAATAATTGACTACGGAGAGCATACAACCAAGCGATATGACGATAGATTAAAGTCTTTTTATAAGCGTAAATTTCCTCTTCAGAGTACTTGCTGCCCTCTACAAATAAATTGGAGATATACGCATTAATACTTGCGCCCCAAGTTCTACTATCATTGACGATCGCGCCCCAAATCTTACGTGCTTCCCAAAGTCGATCATACGCTTGGTTGTTCTTAAAGCCGATGTAAAAGGCAACTGCAGTACCAATGATCGTGATCGGTGCAATCGGTATCTCCATCCAATTCCAATGAAAATACATAAAGACGGTAGCAACTAACGTAGACCACGCAGTGAGCCAGATAAGATGCCCACCGCTAAATCGCATCAGATTTTTAAAACTGAAATTTTTATATACGTACATGTGTGGGTTTTAAAACAAAAAAAGCCCCTAGGTAGAAACCTAGAGGCTAATGTAAACATGTTTTA
The DNA here is from genome assembly GCA_020631455.1 of Saprospiraceae bacterium. Lineage (GTDB taxonomy): Bacteria > Bacteroidota > Bacteroidia > Chitinophagales > Saprospiraceae > JAHDHF01. The sequence goes on along the minus strand of JAHDHF010000003.1, from coordinate 2,096 downwards.
CTATTGATTACAAGAAATCAACTTTTCCAGTATCAAGGTTATAGTATGCAGGTACGATCTCTACCTCACCACGATTGACAAAATCAGAGATGATCGCTGAGCGATTGACAAGCTCTTTCGTCGTCAATTCAGCATTTTTCTTGACCACGGTTGTGATATCAGCACCATCACCACAAGCTGCAATCGCAGGCGTGATGTGCGAGAGCAAGTGATTCAAGTTATGACCATTGTCGCCACCAGCTACAGCAGCTGTCACAGCGCCACAAGCTTGGTGTCCGAGTACGACGATAAGCTTTGTACCACAATGCGCCACAGCATATTCGATACTTGCTATAGTAGACGTGTTGGCTACATTACCTGCTACGCGGAGCACAAAAAGCTCCCCGAGGCCAGTATCAAAAGCTAATTCTGGTACAACGCGGCTGTCTGCGCAGCTGAGTACGATCGTGTGAGGCGCTTGCCCTGATGTCAATTCAGCACGACGTGAGCCGTCTTGTTGTTTTCCTTCTAGAGTGTCAGTCGTGAAGCGCGCATTCCCTTCTTTGAGTCGATTGAGTGTGTCTTGTATTGCCATAAATAAATTAGAATTTAGGTGGTACAAGAATAACTCAAAATCTATGCGATAGGTTTAGTTCTGAGATGAAATTTTTAATGAAGTAGCTGATTGGGGCTGCCCTCGCTACGCGAGGTCGGGCTACAACCCTGAGTAGTCGGGGTCCGGCACTCTCTTCGCGCTCCTTACAGTCTCGCTTCGTTCAGACAACACCTTCTATCCCTCAGCCGGGCAGCTTTTTAGATATAA